>JAIPJD010000032.1 GCA_021734365.1 Mariprofundaceae bacterium
ACGCGATTGCTTCCGGACTACATGGATGATGAGGCCTACGCCGTGTTGCAGTGGGCGCTGGCACTTCATCCTGAGGCAGGCGCAGTCATTCCCGGTAGTGGCGGCGTTCGAAAGGTACGTTGGGCCGGAAGAGGACGTGGTAAACGCGGTGGATTGCGGATTATCTACTACTGGCGCAAAAGCGATGCGGAGATATGGATGTTGACGCTCTACGCCAAGAATGAGGCCGAGAGTATCCCGGCCCACCTGCTCAAGGCGATCAAAGAGGAGATTGAACATGGCTAAACGCGATATTGGAAATGAGATACTTGATGGCCTGAAAGCGATCAGGAAAGGGCAGGGCAAGCGCAAGGCTGTCATGCTTCCCGATGTCCAGGCGATCCGGGAGGGGATGAAGATGAGCCAGAGTGCTTTTGCAGGGATGCTGGGCGTAAGTGCGCGAACCTTGCAGGACTGGGAGCAGGGGAGACGCAAACCTTCAGGCCCGGCACTGAGCCTGTTGCGTGTGGCGGCTGTCCGCCCCGATGCAATCCGCGAGTCGATTGCCGCCTGATCAGGCGGTGAAGGAGGAGTTTGGAGATGGATGAAAAACTGTTTGATGAATTGACTGCAAGCATCAGGGAAGCCGGTGCCATCAAGCGTGGCCGCAAGAAGCCATCACGCAGTTTCGAGTTTGAGGATGTCGATGTGCAGGCGGTTCGCGCCAAGACCGGGCTCTCCCAGTCGCAGTTTGCTACCCTGCTGGGCGTGAGCCCGGCAACTTTAAAGAACTGGGAGCAGGGGCGCAGGCATCCAACCGGCCCTGCAAGGGCATTGCTTCGTATCGTCAGTGCCAAACCACGGTTGGCGCTTGAAGCACTTCACGCCGACAGGCTTGCCGCCTGACGTCTCACACCTGGCCTGACTCCTTACCGCTCTGAATTGCCATATAGCGCGAAAGCCCCTATGGTTGTTTTGTTCTTGGAGGGGCGAGGGAATGATTTCAAACAACAGTTTCAATCCAGTTTTCTCACCTGAGTGTTATGCTCAGAGGGAAATAAGTACACTGTCCCCGATTTTCCCTAAGCTTATGTGTTTGCCTATTGCCATTTTTTAGGGTCAACCTTTTTGTGCTTTTCTGCCGTTGTATTTAACCACTGTATTGCTTGCTCTTTATCTACATGTAGATCACGGTACCCTTTAGCTGGACTCCCTAGGATATAGGTCATTATAGAAAAGTTATCATCGCAAGACATAAAGCGTATTGGTTCAACATTAAACTCTTCCCAATGTTCAATCGGGATTGGCCTTAGTTTTTGCCTACGATTGGCAGCCTCAGAGATATGCTCCTCCTTGCGACCAAAGAACTTAATTTCTCCATCTAATGCAGCCTGACTAATGGCGAGACAAAACTCTAATACAAGCTCATCTTCTCCGCTTAAGTTCCACCCTGCATTTGTAGCCAAGCTACGAAAATCAGTTAAAGGAATTCTGCTGTCATTGACGCCTACTGAATCTTGCCCCAACCCTTGTGACCACGACCCACTAACTGCCAAATCTTGTCCATTACCTCTGTTTTCATGCCACTTCTGAAATCTTAATAACGAATCAGCTATAAGTGCCCCTAACAACAGAATAGAGAACGCAGTAACCCACCCACTGTCCATGTATGGGATGATATGACTTTCAATAAACACACCCCATTTTACAGTATCTTCTGGCACGCTTATCAAGCCTATCACGCCGAGCAACCCTGCAATGACTTTCCATGCCCACCTGAAGATCCACATATACCACCCCTCGATTGAACGAGTATAGATGGGTTAACCATATACTTAAACATTACTGGTTTCATTTTCTGCTACACTCCCATTGTGACGGATATAGACAAAGACGAACTATGGGCTGAATGTGAGTCGAAAGGAGAAGGGGAGGTAAGAATCTCCATAGCTCGCGGCAGTTATAATCAAGCCAAGTTATCATTGGTGCTCGAATGGCTGCGCCGACAAGAAGATGCGCGTAACGAGGCTTCAATTTCAGAGCAAAGGCGTATCGCTCGTAGCGCAAACAAGGCTGCATGGACAGCCGCAATAGCGGCGATAATCGCAGCAGTAATGGCAACCGTTCCGCTGCTCATTTAACTCGCCGCCTTACATGCGGAAGTCTTTTTACGTACCTCAAGGGGATAAATGCCAGCGGACATTCGTTCGAGTCCTACTTGGCTCACCATGCGGGCGACCGAAACACCACATGAAGCGGCTCTCCTCAACAGCCTGGACAGAGAGGGCGCTCTCACTCTCGACAAAGGCGGCCGCCCCTTCGGTCACACTCTCCTCACCGACCTTGACCGAACCGGTCACGACGTAGGTTTCCGGGGACAGTGTACCTATTTAACAGCAGGAACTGGCCTGGGTTTCAGCAGCACATGGCAGGCTTCGCGTAGAACCTCTGGCAGGCATCGGTCGGCATCGTCTCGGTTTTCCTGTGCCCGCACTCCGGGCAGGTGATCGTCGATTCTGTTTTCATAAGCCGATAAAATCACAAAAAGTGTTTCTCATAATTGACAATTATACACTTATGACTATAATGAGCAACACTATGCCAGCAAAAGCGCCTGATATTCCTGCCACAGTTGCCGATAACCTCGCCGCACTGGGCCAGCAGATACGCCAACATCGTAAGGCGATGCGTATCAGTGCGACTGTCGCGGCCGAGGCCGCCGGAATGTCTCGTGCAACCTTTCACCGCATCGAGAAGGGAGAACCGTCTGTCACCATGGGAGCCTACCTCAATGCCATGGCGGCGTTGGGAATCGATTTCGGTATCGTCGAACCTGCAACGGTGACCGGTAAGGCCACGGATGATCGCAAGGATATGATCCCGGCACGCATCCATCTGGCCGAATACCCGCAACTGAAAAAACTTGCATGGCAGGTCCACGGCACGGATGCCCTGACACCCGTGGAAGCATTGAGCATCTACGAGCGAAACAGACGCTATATCGATAAGGCGGCATTGGAACCGCATGAGCAGCAGCTGATCGATGCGCTACACATCGGGCTTGAGGGACTTGATGGAACAGTTTATACGCCCCCACCATCGCCGCATTGCCCGGGTGCTGAGCTCCCTTGACAGCTCTCTGCTCAGAAAGCATCACTGCCTGTTTGCAGGCGGCACAGTGATCGCAATGCGTTTTGGTGAATACAGGGAATCGGTGGATATCGATTTTCTGGTATCCGATGTCGCGTCCTACCGAAATCTTCGTCAGTTGCTCAAGAGTCCCGGAGGTATTGCCAATCTGTTCAGCAATGGATCGGCAGCGTGGATTCGGTCTCGTGAGATCAGAGCCGATCAATACGGCATAAGAACAGAGCTGATTGTGGATGATCAGCCGATCAAGTTCGAGATTGTCCTGGAAGGGAGAATGACATTGGAGCCACCCGGAGCGAAAGATGCGGTGTGCGGCATCGCTACCTTGACGCCTCTGGATATGGCGACAAGCAAGCTGCTGGCGAACTCGGATCGTTGGGCGGATGCCGGTGTGTTCAGCCGGGATGTCATTGACCTGGCCATGATGAAACCATCTCCGGCTCTTTTAAGAGAGGCTGTTGCCAAGGCCGAACCGGCATACGGAGCTGCTGTTTGCCATGACCTTGAGAGTGCAATTCAACGTCTGCAAGACAGACCGGAGTGGCTGGATCGTTGTATGGGGGTCATGACGATAACCCAGCCCAGAGCTGTTGTATGGAATAACCTGCGTGCGCTTCGCAGAGCATGCAGTTGATCGTCGATTCCCTGATAGTCATCGCTAAACCACTTGCCGGTCAATCAACGCCTTAATCAACAAAGGGGCCGTGCTGGTAGATCGGTTCATTGTGAGGACGACCGAAACACCACATGAAGCGGCTCTCCTCGATAGCCTGGACAGAGAGGGCGCTCTCACTCTCGACAAAGGCGGCCGCACCTTCCGGCACGCTCTCCCCACCAACCTTCACCGAACCGGTCACGACATAGATAAGGCCGCGAAAACCAGCGGCAATAGAGCGCTCAAAAGTGCTGCCTGCATTGAGTGAAACATCGAGATACTCCACATCGGTTTTGAGCCGGACCGTGCCACCCTCACCGACAATGGTTTTGTAGCTTCCTCCTGTAAAGGGAACCGCTTCAAACGACTCCACCTGCTGGTATTCGGGGTCAATATCTTTCAACCGCTGCGGCAGGTTGATCCAGAGCTGGATGCCTGCGGCATGACGGCCTGTTTCGGTTTCCTGGGGCATCTCGGAGTGGACGATACCGCGCCCGGCCGTGAAGCGCTGGGCACCGCCGCCATGTACCGTACCGCGGTTGCCCAGATTATCAGTGTGCTGCATGCCGCCTGCGAACATGTAGGTGATCGCCTCGAAACCGCGATGCGGATGGTCGGGGAAGCCCCCGGCAGCGATATCAAAATGGTCCCAGAGCACAAACGGATCAAAGTTGCGAAGGTTTGCCAGCGGCATCAGCCGTTTGACCTCGACCCCCGCCCCTTCAGGCACCACCATGGCCTGCACAATCTGGATGCTCATTTCAATGACCCCTGCTCGCCGGATTTGAAGCCGATCTTCTGGTGGGAGCCATCACAGTAGGGTTTGTTTTTTGACGCCCCACAGCGGCAGAGGAACACCTCACGGGTCCGGTTGATGGTCTTCCCCGTACCTGCACACATCTCCAGGTTCCCCTCCAGCATCAGCGGGCCATCCTTAATGGGCGAGAGCTTCACCGGGCCATCGCGCTGCTCCAGCGGTTCGGAGCCCTGAACAGCCGGCTCTCCTGTCGCGGTGAATCCGGCAGCGGTGTGCGAGCCATCGCAGTAGGGTGGGTTTCTGGTTGCACCGCAACGGCAGAGCGTCAGCCGTGTCTGCAGCTCCACTTCGCCATCGATCTGAATCTCTGCCTTCAGGGCATAGGGGCCGTTTTCACGGATATGCAGCGTATTGACCAATGGCTTGCGCACCCCTTTGCCATGCTCGATAAACTGAATGGCACCGGAGGGGCAATTATCCGCCAGCGTGTGCAGCTCATCGGTCGTGGCCCGTTCGGGATGGATCCACTCACCCTCTACATTCGGTACGAAGACATCGGGCCGGCTCAATACGCAGTTGCGCGAATGGATACACTTCCTGCCATCAAAGCAGAGTGTTCCCTCATCTGTTTCATGTTTTTCCATAGCCATTATAACCTCCTGCCCTACCGTTTTTCCCTCTGACTTCAGTACTGCACGCCCACTGCGCGGCAGAGCTGTTGCACTGCACTAACCAGCTGGGCGTTTATTTCACTGTTATGAAGAACTCCAGACTCCGAATCAAAGTTTTCGTAAAATTTAGGAATGGATAGCGTGGCTTTCACATCTCCATCAAAAAATGGTGCTGAAGCTGTCGCTGCAGCCAGAACACTTCCTGCGCCACCGGGACCTGGTGAGGTAGAGAGAAACACCATGGGCTTGTTTTGAAATACTTTTGGATTGATACGAGAACACCAGTCAAAAAGGCTTTTATAGGCTGCGCTATACGATCCATTATGTTCGGCAAAAGAGATGATCACAGCATCACTATCGCCAATCTTTTCAAGAAACGCCCGGGCTAATGCCGGCTTCCCCAATTCCGCCTCACGATCTTCGCTGAACAGTGGAAGTTCATAATCATTCAGATCAAGCACTTCGCTCTGACAACCTTCGAGCAGACTTACCGCATAGGTGACAAGCTGTTTGTTAATTGATTTTTTACTGCTGCTTGCTGCAAACGCTAGTATTTTCATAGTCTCCTCATAAACATCATATTAATACTGAACACCTACGGCCCGGCAGAGCTGTTGCATGAACGGCTTTGCCGTTTCAAAGTAGCTGCTGATCAAACCGGTCAGATCATCCTGCAGCAACAGCTCCGGCATCAGCGGTGCAATACCGATAAAATCCTTACGTTTCAGATCTTCAATCATCGGATGATCCACCTCATAGCCTTTGGGGGCGCGTAAAAGGCTGTCACCTGCCAAATGATAGGCTTTGATAAATCCGGCATCGTCACGTCCGTCCTGCCAGCGGGTCGGATGGGCATCGATATAGCTGCGGATCTTCTTCAGCGTCTCCCCATCCGGGTGCCAGATGCCTGCACCGACAAACACCTCATGCGCCTCGATATGAAGATAGAAACCGGGGGCATGTATATCCTTGCCCAGCTCATGACGAAACTGGATGCCGATATTGGTTTTATACGGCATCTTGTTTTTGGAGTAGCGCACATCCCGATAAATCCGCATCAGTGAGCCGCCCACCTTTTTATCGACCGCCACGAAGTGTGGTGCAAACCGTGCAAGTTCCGGCCCCATCGCCCGGATGAAGGCGAGGGAAGGCTCCCTCACCTCCGATTCATAACGTGCCTTATTATCATTGAACCAGTCACGATTGTTATTGGCGGCCAGCTCACGCAGGAAAGTGAAGGTCGAATCGGTGAAAAACTCGCTCATGCCGCCCTACTCCATGGCCGGATAGTCCGTATATCCGTGCTCATCACCACCATAGAAGGTGGCCATATCCGGCGCATTAAGTTCGGCATCGGCTTTCAGGCGCGCCACCAGGTCGGGATTGGCCAGGAACGGAACACCGAACGCCACCGCATCCGTCGCACCGGCGGCAATGGCGGCATTGCCTTTCACCTTATCATACCCTGCATTGGTGATATAGACCCCTTTCCAGATTGAACGGAGCTTGCCCAGATCGAATGCAGGGCCTGCTGTACCCGGCGCATCACTGCCCATCTCGGTGGCATGCAGGTAGGCCAGGTTGAAGTCGTTGAGTTTATCGACCAGATAGCTGAAGGTCGCCTCAGGGTTTGAGTCCTTGATATCGTTGAAGGGCTGCAGTGGTGAGATGCGGATACCGACCCGGTTGGAGCCAACCTCACTGCAGACCGCTTCGGTCACCTCCAGCATCAACCGGGCACGATTTTCAATCGGGCCGCCATAGGCATCATTTCTCTGGTTGCTGCCGTCACGCAGAAACTGGTCGAGCAGGTAGCCGTTGGCACCGTGAATCTCGACACCATCAAAGCCTGCAGCGATCGCATTGGCCGCCCCTTTGCGGTAGTCCTCAACGACATCAGCAATCTCGGAGATGGAGAGCTCGCGCGGTGTCTCAAACGGCTTGAGTCCCGTGGGCGTGAAGGCATCCCCGGCAGGACGGATCGCCGATGCAGAAACCGCAGGCTCGCCAGCGTGGAAGTCCGGATGCGAAACCCGGCCGCAGTGCCAGAGCTGCAGGAAGATATGGCCTCCCCTGCTGTGCACCGCATCGGTCACCTGCTTCCACCCCTCAACCTGTTCAGCCGAGTAAATACCGGGCGTGGCCGGATAGCCGACCCCCTGCTCCGATATCTGCGAACCCTCGGTGATCAGCAAGCCACCACTGGCACGCTGGCGGTAGTACTCCGCCATCATGGCATTGGCGATGTTGTCCGGCGCACGGTTGCGCGTCATCGGTGCCATGAAAATCCGGTTGGGAAGCTCAAGCCTCCCAACCTTCAGCGGTGAAAAGAGATCACTCACTGTTTGACACCTTCAAAGGAGAAGTAGAGCTCCACCTCGGCAGATGCCGGGCCAAGCTTCGGTGCAAACGGAATGTTCCAGTCTGCCAGCGTCAGTGTGGTGGTTCCCTCAAAGCCGCGACGGTAACCACCCCATGGGTCGGGGCCATGGCCGACATGCTTCACGTCGATGCTGATATCGCGGGTGACACCGTTAAGGGTAAAGGTGCCGGTCAGTTCAGCCTTGCCATCACCCAGCTCCTTGAACGACTTACTGACAAAGGTTGAGGTCGGGTAGTTATCGACATTAAAAAAGTCTGGACTGCGCAGATGCTTGTCACGTGCTGCATGGTTGGAATCGACACTGGCGGTATTGATCGTCACGTTGATCTTGGCCGCTGATGGATTCTTCTCATCGTAAGAGAAGGTGCCGTCAAAATCGTTGAAGCGGCCGATCAGCCAGCTGTAACCGAGATGGGCAATCTTGAACTGGATCACCGCGTGCTGCCCCTTCTTATCGATCACGTAATCTTCAGCCATGGCTGAGGTTGATATTCCCAACACCAGAAGTGCGGTTCCCAGTAGTAGTTTTAGTTTCATTTCTCGTCTCCTCTGTTTTTATTTATGCCTAACATTCGTAACAGGGTGATGTCCCTGTCGACAAAGTGATGTTTCAAAGCTGCACCGGCATGCATACCGATATAGCCCATAAAGCCCCAGGCCAGCAACATGTGCCAGAATCCAAGGGTTGTTTCGCGCCCCTTATCGGCGGCCAATAGCGCCGGAAACTCAAACCAGCCGAAGATATCCACGCCACGCCCGTAGGCGGTGGTGATCAGGTAGCCGGTGACCATCACGGCGAACATGAAGAGGTAGTGGCCGCGGTGTACCCAGATGGCAATGAGTTTCTCCCACCACAGTCCCATGATCTCGGGAACCGGGTTGGTCAACCGCCAGACCAGCCGGAAAACGAGCAGGAAGAGCAGCAGCATGCCGATACTCTGGTGGACCCAGAGGCTTTTGTGGTACCAGCTGTCGTAGTAGTCGAGATCGACCATCCAGACACCGAGCACAAATATGCCGATAATCGCGGCCGCCATCAGCCAGTGGATGGTGATGCTCACCCACCCGAACCGATCGTGACTGTTACGCAGGCTCATTTGACTCTCCGGATATTGTGCTTTTCCACCTCAAACCGGCTCCGGTCATGCGGCGCATTAAAATCAAGTTTCGGCCCTTTCGGCACAATGCGCGTCGGATTAATGCTTTTATGACTATAAAAGTAATGCTCTTTGATATGATCAAAGCTGACCGTCTCTGCCACTCCGGGATACTGATAGAGTTCACGAATGTAATTGGAAAGATTCGGATAATCACTGATCCGCTGCCGGTTACATTTGAAGTGGTTGTAGTAGACCGTATCGAAACGGATCAGCGTGGTGAAGAGGCGCCAGTCGGCTTCAGTTAAATGATCACCGACCAGATAACGGTGTTCACTTAAAATCGACTCAACCCGATCCAGTGCCGAGAAGAGTGAGTCAAATGCCTCTTCATATGCCTCCTGCTTCGTTGCAAACCCGCACCTGTAGACACCATTGTTGATGTTGGCATAGATAAAAGCATTAATCTCATCGATCTCGTCACGCAGCCCGGCAGGATAGTAATCATCCTCATTACCTGTAAGCCCGTTAAATGCCGAATTGAAGATGCGGATAATCTCCGCCGACTCGTTACAGACGATGGTCTGCTCTTTTTTATCCCACAATATCGGCACGGTCACACGGCCCGTATATTCAGGGTCTGCTTTTGAATAGAGCTGGTGTGCATGTTGGAAGCCGTAATTAGGTTCCGGCTCATCAAACTGCCAGCCCCGGTCCAGCATGTGCGGATGAACAACCGTGACCGGAATGATCGCCTCCAATCCTTTCAGCTTACGGAAAATCAGCGCACGATGTGCCCAGGGGCAGGCCAGCGAGACATAGAGATGGTAGCGGTTCGCCTCAGCAGGAAACCCGCTTTCACCAAAACGGCAGTGAAACTGTGACTGAGCACGGTGAAATTTGCCGTCTTTCGAAGCCCACTTGCCATCATCAGTTTCCCATTTTCCATCAATCATCATTCCCATACCGACTCCTTACCATTCTCTACTTATATTTCCTGAGCACTCTTGCGATTCAGAATGCCTATCGTTGAGAAAATCACCGCAGGAATCCATAGCAGCGGTCCTTCGATACCGTCAGAGATTGCGATATAGCCTGGTAGCAGTATCGCAACGACAAATCCTGAATCCGCCGCGCTTACAACCACAAGATTCGCCCAGTACCCTGCAAGACTGTTTTTCCAATTTAATAAAGCCCCAACCACAACTGCAAAAAATCCAAACCAGAGTATATTCCAGGCATGCTGTCCTATTGTTGCAGCCGTCACTGGATCAAGTGAGACCGGTAAGGTTGATGCTGGCACACCACTTCCTACAATCGCAATGACGGCAGCCGCTCCTTCTGTATAGAGGGCATAAAGCATCCACACACCAAAGTAGATATGTAGCCCTCCCCATAATATATAAAGAACGGCTCCGATTTTATGTGCATTTTCTTTCACTTTATAATCCTCACTCACTACTTAACTGATGGTGACACTCTGATCTCTTAACGATAATTAAAAAGCATAATGTTTAGATCATCTTGATATATTCTATTTACATCGTATCTTATCAACATTATGACACTGGATCAGTTAAGGGCACTCCATGCGGTCGTGGAGTTCGGTGGTTTCAGACCGGCAGCAGAGGCCCTGTTTAAAAGTCAGTCAGCCGTCAGCATTGCCATCCGTAAGCTTGAAGATGAGCTTGGCATCACGCTTTTCTCGCGCGATCAATATCGCCCGACCCTCACAGGGGAAGGCAAAGCCCTTCATGAAAAGGCCATGACGATTCTCTCTCATGCGGAAGAACTCATCACCACCGCCCACCACTTCGCTCAAGGGGAGGAGCCTGAGTTGCGGGTGGCGATGAGTGCTGTGGTTCCGGTTGAAGCGGCACTCGGTCTATTCAGTGAAATCAAAGCTTCCGCCCCTGCAACCCGGCTTGTTCTTCTGGTCGAGACGCTCAATGGCACCCTGGAACGGCTGGAGGATGGTGATGCCGACATCGCCATCACCGAAACATTCGATCACCGGGATCACCTCACCTATGCGCCCCTTACAGGCATAGAGATGGTCAGCGTCATCTCACCGAAACACAGGCTGGCTGATCGTTCCGAGACACTAACCGAGAAGGATATGGCAGGAAGTACCCAGATCATTGTACGCGACACCAGTCGCCACTCGGAAAAGAGAACAGCCGGTATTGTTGAAGGAACCCGGCACTGGGTGGTGAGCGATTTCACCACCAAGAAACAGATTATCGCATCGGGTATCGGCTGGGGTCGCATGCCGATGCACATGGTCGAACAGGAGCTTGGAAACGGTGAACTCCTGCTACTCGGTCACGAGGGCTTCCACCCGCTAAAGCTCGACATCAAAGCCGTGCGTAAAAAAGAGAAGCCACTCGGCCCGGTTGCCACTGAACTCTGGCAACAGCTGCAAAATATTGATTGGAACCAGACAAACCGAATACCAAAAGCATCGGTAATCGGGTAGAAATAAATAAGGGCCGCAGTGCGGCCCTTATCATTAGAGGGTGATGATCTACTTTTTCGCAGACTCATCATTATCATCGCCAACCGCCCACGCATAGGCATCACTCGACGCTTCTTTGGTTGAATCCCATGCGCTTTCCATCGTAGCACAACCGCTTAGTCCAAATGCAATGATCATAATCCAGAACAGCTTTTTCATACTCACCTCCGAAAAGCCGGAACAGATCTCTGTTCCATAGCTTGTAAGAAAGGTTCCAGATAAAACAGGTCTGTTATGTGAATACGATCACAAAAAAGAACAATCAATATCTGGCACGCAGCGTCGACCCGGGCAAGGCGTAAGGAGCAAAACCTAACGATTCAGTTTCGACTCAGGATATCCTCAGACAAGGCGAGAGATGCGTAGTTTAGTAACACTAAATAAGCATCGAGAAACGCCGTATGAGAAAATCCTGTGACGAAAGATTAGATGATCATGCCTGCACCAACGGTATTGTTGGTAAAGCCATCAATCAGAATAAAACTTCCGGTTGCACGATTATTCGCATAAGTGTCGGCATAGATAGGCTTGAGCAGTTTCAATTGAATCTGGCCGATCTCATTCATCGCCAATTGATCCGACTGCTCGTGCTCAAGTGAATGAATATCGGTCTTGAAATCAATATCCGTCACCATCGCCTTCAAGGTGTTGGTGGTGTGCTTCATCCAGTACTTCTTCCTCGGCTCCAGTGGCTCATCACCAATCCAGCAGACATTGGCTGTGATCTCTTTTTGTGGTTCCAGCATCGAATCGCCACGCACCAGCATATCGCCACGGGAGATATCAATCTCATCTGTTAGCGTAATCGTGACGCTCTGAGGGGCAAAGGCCTCATCCAGATTGCCATCGAACATGACAATCTCTTTTACAGTCGAACTCTTGCCTGTTGGCAATACCATCACTTTGTCGCCCACCTTCACGGTTCCCGATGCAATCGTACCCATAAAACCGCGGTAATCAGGAAGATCAGCGGTCTGTGGACGGTTTACCAGCTGGACAGGAAAGCGGAACGCCTGTTCATCAAGCTGACCCAGTACCGGTAGCGACTCGAACGTCTCCAGCAGAGTCGGCCCATCATACCAAGGCATGTTTTCGCCACGTACGGCCACCATATCACCATTAAGTGCCGACATCGGGATACAGATCAGGTCTTTAATGCCCTGCATGGCACAATAATCGGTGATGTCCTGGCGAATCCTTTCAAAGGTAGCCTGATCATGATCCACCATATCCATCTTGTTAATCGCCACAATCAGATGCGGCATGCCAAGAAGGCTCAGGATATGGGTATGACGCTTGGTTTGCGGCATCACACCATTACGCGCGTCAATCAGAATAATGGCTGCACTGGCAGTGGATGCGCCGGTCACCATGTTACGGGTGTACTGCTCATGACCCGGACAATCGGCCATGATGAACTTGCGCTTCGGCGTGGCAAAATAGCGATAGGCCACATCAATGGTAATGCCCTGTTCACGCTCAGCAGACAATCCGTCGGTCAGCATTGCCAGATCAATCTCGGCAGCGGAAGCAATCTTTGTTTCACCTTTCTTTTTGCGAACGGCAAGCAACTGATCCTCAAACGCACCTTTGGTATCCACAAGAAGACGGCCAATCAAAGTTGATTTGCCATCATCCACGCTGCCCACTGTCACCAGTCGGAGCAGCTCGATCTCTTTCGTCAGTTCTAAATTCAACTCAGTCATTTAATAAAACCTCTTTTTCACCACAGAGACACAGAGAATGCCCTTTTGCACATGAATAAACTCGCGGAAGATGGATTTTGTGTTCAGGCAAGAAAGAGCGGAGACTGAAAGCGCAGCATACTGTTCAGTATGTGAGCAATTCAGATGACGATCTGACGCTGCATGAGCGCAAAAGACGCTTTCGCCCATCAGAAGTAACCCTCTTTCTTCTTATCTTCCATCGAGTTGGCACCATGGTCGATAATGCGTGTCTCACGCTCTGAACGGCGTGCTGCTGCGGCCTCGGCCACGATCTCTGTCATATTGACAGCAGATGAACGAACCGCGCCCGTACAGGGACTACAACCAAGTGTTCGAAAACGCGACATGATCATTTTAGGTTCTTCACCTTCCAGCAGCTGATCTTTGTTCTCTTCATAATAGGGAATCAGCATTTCACCGCGCTCAATCATCGGGCGCTCTTTGGCAAAGTAGAGCGGTACAATCGGGATCCCCTCTTCCTTGATATAGAGCCAGATATCCATCTCGGTCCAGTTGGAGATCGGGAATACGCGCACCGATTCTCCCTCGTGGATACGGCCATTGTAGATACTCCACAGTTCAGGGCGTTGATTCTTCGGATCCCACTGACCGAACTCATCACGCATCGAGAAGACCCGTTCTTTGGCACGGCTTCGCTCCTCATCACGGCGTGCGCCGCCGAAGGCTGCGTCATAACCACCCTCCTCCAGTGCATCAAGCAGGCCCTGAGTCTTCAACGCGCCGCAGCAACGGGCTACGCCGTGATCTTTGGGATTCATGCCTTTGGCAATCGCATCCTCATTACGGCGCACAATCAGATCAGCACCGATCTCTTTGCAGTAGTTGTCACGGAACTCATACATCTCTTTGAACTTGAATCCGGTATCAACGTGCAACAGCGAAAAAGGCAATGGTGCCGGGTAAAAGGCCTTGCGTGCCAGATGCAGCAACACCGATGAGTCTTTGCCCACAGAGTAGAGCATCACCGGATTACGGAATTCGGCCACCACCTCTCTGATAATGTGAATCGACTCGGCCTCAAGTGCTTTCAGCTGCGTCAGTTTATGTTCGGACATTCTCATCGTCTCCAAATCAGTCGTCTTATTTCTTAATAATGATGCGATGTTTGCCATCCCCATCATCACAATCCTCAACAGAGAGAACCCGGCACCCCTGCTCCTCACAGGAACGAGGCACATTCTCCAGCGGCTCGCCCTCATTGAGAATCACCTCCAGCTCTTCGCCGGAACTCATTTTAGCCAACTGCAACTTCACCTTCACAAAGGTCATTGGGCATGTTTCACGCGTAATATCCAGAAAATGCATCGCTTGACCCTCCTTAAATAAAGATGATGTGCGCATCTTCGGACTCATTCAGGAATGTGGCAACACCTACCACTTCCTGAACATCGTCAATCAGGTCTTCTTTGGTTACGCCCAGAATATGCATCGACATTTCGCAGGCATAGAACCTGATTCCCAGAGCACTGGCAGCCTCCATCAGCTCGTCCAGAGATGCCACATTGTTTTTCTTCATCATTCCAGCCATTAACTTTGGACTCGCACCACCAAAATTCAGCCGTGAAAGCGGCAAGTTGTTTTTTCCGCCCATCAGAAAATTAAACATCCGCGAGAGAAAATCCTTGCCCAACCAGCTATGGCCCTGATTTTTCTTCAGAGCATTCAATCCCCAGAAAGTGAAAAACATCGTTACTTCACGATTGGTCGCTGCCGCCCCTGTTGCAATCGTATAGGCGGCAAGCATTTTATCGAAATCTCCACTAAAACAGACGATTGAAATTTTCTTGTGCCCACTCATTTCTGGTCTCCTGAAAGCTTTGATGTCGGATTGGCATGCAACCCGCATTCAGGCACCACATCCTCGTTCTCCCACCACCAGCGGCCCGATCTCGGATCTTCGCCCACCGCCACCGAACGGGTGCATGGTGCACAACCGATTGAGGGGTAAAACTGGTCGTGAAGCTTGTTATACGGTACTTCATTGGAACGAATATAATTCCACACATCCTTCTCAGACCATTCGATTAACGGATTGAATTTCCTGATTCCAAACGCTGGATCATCTTCGATTGGCTGCATCTCCGTACGAGATGCGGCCTGCTCACGACGCAGACCTGTCACCCAGGCCTTTGCACCCTTCAGGGCACGTTTCAGTGGCCGAACCTTACGGATCTCGCAGCAGAGTTTGCGATTCTCGAGACTGTGGTAAAAAAGATTCAACCCCTTTTCACGCACCATCTCCTCAACATCGGAGGCATCCGGGAAGTAGACCTCGATATGCATGTCGTACTTCTCACGGCATGCATCCATCAGATCATAGGTCTGCTGTGGCAGACGACCGGTATCGAGCGTAACAATACGAATCAATGGTGCATGTCCGGCGATCAGGTCAAACAGCACCACATCCTCCGCACCAAAGCTGCAGGCAAACACCAGATCAGGCGCGAACGCCTGCTCCGCCTGTTTAAGCCACTCAATCGTTTGATCCAGCTTTTCCATACCTTATATCCCTTGACCAACCAGTGGCCACCAGAGTGCCACCGTAACCACAAACAGCGCCAATGCAGAGAGAAGCAACAGACTTCCGATTCGGATCATACTGCTCAGGTGGACGTAACCGGTTCCAAAAATCATTGCGTTGGCCGGCGTTCCCATCGGCAGCATAAAAGCAAAGCCGGAGACAATCCCGATGGTCAGTGCCATCGTGACCGGATCGATACCGGCCAAAGCACCGAGTGGAATGCCTATAGGTAACAAAATCGCCACTGTCGCGGCATTGCTGATACTTTCGGTCAACAGCATCGTGATCAGTGCTACCAGTGCCAACATGGCCACACCGGTGACCCCATCCGGCCAGAAGCCCGTTGCGACCCACTCGGCAGCGCCTGTCTTTTCCAGCGACTTGGCAACAGCGATAGCACCGCCATACATCAACACCACGCCCCAATCGATGTGTGACTGGATCTCTTTCCAGCCGACAATTCGGAGTGCGAACATCGCCACCACAGAGATCAGGGCAATCGCTGCCAGTCCCACTGTTTCACCCATGAATATCCAGGCTGATACCGTAATCAACATCAGAATCGCCATGGCTTTCGCCCGGATATCCATGAATCCAAGCTGTAGTTGACGCTCTTCAATGCGGTGGCGTGCTCCCTGCATATTAATCGCATCGTGCGGTGCAAAACGGAGCAGCACAACCGCAGCTATAGCCAGCACACCCAGAACCACAGGCGCCGCAGAGAGCGTCCAATCGACAAATGAGAAGGCTCTGCCTGTTGTCTCCTCAACAATCGCCATGGCCAAAGGCCCGCGTGCACCACCGAGCAGGGTCATAACACCGCCGATAATCGCACCCCATGCCATCGCCATAAAAATTGCCATGGCATAGCGGTTGCCGGGTTTCAGGCCCAATCCATGCACAATACTCCAGACGATGGGAAGCAGCACGGCTGCAACCACATGTTCGGGCATGAAACAGGACATGATGGCGGGCAACAAAAGCATGCTAAGAAGCAGTTTTCTCGGGGTGTCCCCGAAGCGGTTAAATACCGCCAGGGCCAGATGCTCTGAAAGCCCCGACTTCATAATGCCGGCGGCCAGAATGAAGGCTCCGAGAATAAAAAAGACAGCCCTGTTACCGAACATGCCGTAAACATCAGCAGCAGGCATAGCGCCAACCATCGGCAGCATGGCCATGCCAAGCAGTGAGGTGACTGAGAGTGGCAGCAGCTGGCTGATCCACAGGGTCAGGCATACCCCGAACACAATCAATGCGCGCCAGCCCGGCTCCGACAACCCCTGCGGAGCAGAGAGTTGCAGAAGAACTGCAGAGATCAGGGCAATCATCCCGAGAAGAACAAAGGGAACACTTCGATGCAGCAAAATCGACAGGGTACGTTTTCTGTGCCCTGAATCAGACTTCTGAGCCTGGTCACGGTGCAGTAGATGCCTGCGCATTCCATCAAAATATGATTCCAGTTTCCGTCCAACCGAGGAGATGGCAAAGCGCTGTTGAAGAGAGGGTTGAACCCCGTCAAGCACGCGGCTCTCCATTGGTGTCAACACACGCCCCATGTCACGCAGACGGTGTGTTGGCAGTCCTGATTTGATAACCAGTTCAGACTGAACCAGCAGTGCCTGCTCAACATCGTTCAGACTTGCCAGAGGCTGCTCGGCTAAGGGGGTTCCCGGGAGCGGCCGGAAGGGAATTAACAGTGGCACGATGCCTGCCTCGACCATGCACTTCATGCCTTCAATCGTTGAGCTCAGTGGCTCAAGTCCGACAATCAGATGGCTAACCACTGTGCCCGGCCTGAATACCGAGCGGGCATGATGCAGTGCTTCCCAGATTCTCTGCTGCCCGCCATTGGCCGCCTTTCCCGGACATATTTCGGCAAAGCGATTCTCATCGCTGACTTCCATGTTACAGACAAAAATGTCCAGCCCGGCATCATAGAGTTCGTCCAGCACCCCCAGATCGGTCGGAGCAACCGTCTCCAGTGCAATCTGCTGATAAGGCAGATGACGTCTGAGCAGTGCAATCACCGGCAACAGCTGTTTAAGCCCTGCATCCGCCCCCGGTGCAAAACCGTTATAAAGATAGACCGTATCAATCTCGCGTTCGGCAAGTGCTGCCCGCACCACCTCAACCAGATCAAGTGGATCATGGATCGG
>JAIPJD010000033.1 GCA_021734365.1 Mariprofundaceae bacterium
TCCTGCTAGGCGTGACTGCTCAGCGCCGGGTCGACAAAGAGGTGGCGCGGCACGATCGACATCGCCTCAAGTACGCGGGGGTCATCAACACCTCTGGGAACGAGCTGCTCCGCCACCATCCGCTTACGCGGACGTTCAAAGGTAAGGTTTGTATGCAATTCGTTCAAAGAGGATAAACCATCGTATCAATTATTTGTGAAATGGTCGGGACGAGAGGATTTGAACCTCCGACCACCAGACCCCCAGTCTGGTGCGCTACCAGGCTGCGCTACGCCCCGTTTCACTTGCACAGAAATGTATAAAAAATCAGTCTGACAGTAAATCTCTGATAGAAATCAACTCTTCACGAATCATCCGAAGTGAGGTCTGGGCATCCTGTTGATCAACAATCTCACTGAGGTCTCCACTCATCAGCCGCTTCTTTGCGCCACGAATGGTGAAATTCAGATCATAGAGAAGATGTTTGATCTGAATGACTGCATAAACATCTCTATGCCTGTAAAAGCGGCGATTACCACTCTTTTTGACAGGCTTGATATGTTTAAATTCAGTTTCCCAGTAACGAAGCACATGCGGCTCAATGTGGCAAAGTTCGCTTACTTCACGGATAGAGAAGAAAAGCTTGTCAGGAAGCTCGGGAACCTCAACACCGGCTGTAATCAGTGCCTTTGCCTGGGGATTCATCGATCATCTCCAAGCAACTTTTTCTTTAACAGCTGACTTGCGCGAAAGGTTACAACACTGCGCGAAGCGATGGTAATATCATCACCGGTTTTCGGGTTGCGTCCACGACGGGCATGCTTCCCTCTTACCATAAAATGGCCAAAGCCGGAGAGCTTAACATCCTCACCACTCTCAAGGGCCTTCTTGATCTCATCCAGAACAGCTTCAACAATCTGCCCGGACTCTTTCTTTGAAAGACCGACTCGATCATGCACAATTTTTGCAATTTCTGCCTTTGTCACTATGACCCCAACAGTGTTAAAAATTAACGTGTTGCCTCATGAAACTCGAAACAACTTTAGGGATTGTAGCAGAACTTATTGATTCGTCAAAGAAATTTGGAATCAGACTTCGGACAATTCTCCGTTCATCAGTCGCACGGTACGATCACAGGAGGCCGCCAGGGCACTGCTGTGGGTCACCATGACGACTGCTGCGCTCTCCTCCCTGCAGAGCTGCTGCAGCACCTCAAAAACCCCTTGTGCGGTCGACTCATCCAGATTTCCGGTCGGTTCATCTGCCAGCAGAAGGCGCGGCTTTCCAACCAGAGCCCTGGCCACAGCCACGCGCTGGGCTTCACCGCCGGAGAGTTTTGCCGGCACATGATCGACCCGATCCTGCAATCCCATACGCAGAAACAGTTGCATGGCCCGATCTGATGCATCCCGACTGGAAACGCCCCGAATCAGCAGTGGCAACATCACATTCTCCAGTGCAGAAAGCTCCGGTATCAGATGATGTGCCTGATAGACAAAACCAATACTCTCATTGCGCAACTTTGCCTGCTCTGTCTGGTTTAACCCGAACAGAGGTGCCCCATCCAGCCACACGTCTCCCCGGTCGGGCCGGTCAAGCGTACCGACAACCTGCAGCAGTGTGCTCTTCCCCGAGCCGGATTCGCCCACAACCGCAAGAAACTCGCCGGCAGCAAGTGTAAAAGAGACGCCCTGCAATACATGCAGATCCCCGGCCGGAGAGGCATACTGCTTATGAACATCCTGAATTTTCAGAAGTGGCTGAAGATTATCCGTCACAAAATTATTTGGGCTTGCTATGCATCAGTGTTTTGATCGTAGCCTGAACACGTTGTTTCTGATATGCCTCGACCACCTTCAAAACCGAAGGATGGCTGGCAACAATACCGTTAAAATCATCCCGGGTAAGCTCCATTAACTCCACGTCACCATCGGCAATTACTGTCGCTGTTCTCGGCTTATCCGTTAGCAGAGAGACCTCACCGAAAAAGGCTCCCTCACCCATCTTGCCAAGGGGAATCAGATCTCCCTTGCTCCCCATGCCGCGCGTTGAAACAGCCACATGACCTGAACGGATAAGATAAAATGTATCCCCCACCTCACCCTCTTTAACAATGGTTTCGCCACCAGTAAAAGATTTCAGCTGAAACTGCTCGGAGAGTGCCAGTCTCGCCTCGGGAGGCACCCCCTCAAATACAGGCGTAATAGCCAGAATTCGTGCAAGCACGCGCTTACGGTAAAACTCCTCAACGGTGGACTGGATGGCGGGATGCTTCTCTACCCATGCATCGAATGTCTCACGATTAATCATCAGCACGCTGGCTGTCGATTCAGCTTTCGCATCATCATGGTGACTGGTACGGGACATAAAGGCGTGCTCACCAAAAAAATCGCCCTCTCCCAGACGTGAGTAAACCCTGTTTTTACCGGATGCAATAGCAGCTTCCAGCCCGACACTCCCCATCCCAATCAGGTAGAGGTGGTCACCGGCTTCGCCATGGCGATAGATATATTCACCTGCCGGAACTTCACGCAACTCCAGGGAGTCCATAAATGACTCCAGCTCATCACCGGAGAGACCGGAAAGCAGTGGCATGCGCTCGAAGCTCAGTTTTGCACGGTCTTTGCCGCTGATATCCATGGCCTTGAGATTATTGGATGGTGAAACTGTAGAGATCGCCCAATCATCACCGCGCTCGCTCGAGAGTGCCTTCAGGTGCTCCTTTACCTCAGTCTTGCTGGAGTCCAGACGCAGGATAATCTTATTGATTGCTATTGCCTGCACCACAAATCCCTGTTCGGCATAGGTGTTGGCAATCTTAATATAGTCTTTGATGGCAGCTGCGGTATCGCCCGTCTTCTCGCGCAGCTCGGCAAGCTTCACATGGGTACGCAGATCATTTGGGTCAGCCTCATGCAGCTCATCAAAAAATGTCAGTGCCTGCTTATATTTACCACCAAGCAGGGCGGTTTTAGCTTTCTTTCGCAGATCTTCAATAGACATAGATTACTCGTACCGCAGGGCATCGGCAGGCGGCACACCGGCCGCCCGCCATGCAGGATATACTGTTGCGACCAGCCCCATCAGTAGGCTGGCCGTGACCACGACAATGATAGAGGCCGGATCAATAATGGATGGAACATGATCGATATAATAAACATCTCCAGAAAGGAATGTCACCCCTGTAATATTTTCAATCAACGAGAGCAGCGGATCAAGCTTCCAGGCGACCAGCAATCCGAAGGCGACTCCGGCCATCGTTCCCAGCCCGGAGAGAAGCGAACCCATCATGATAAATATCCGCATAATCGAAAAGTGAGTGGCCCCAACCGTTTTAAGGATGGCGATCTCTCTGCGTCGTTCCATCACCACCATCACCAGTGAGGAGACCATGTTAAACAGGGCAACCATCACAATCAGGGAGAGGATCACGCCCATCACCACCCGCTCGGTCTTCAGCGCCTTGAAAAAGGAGCGATGACGATGCGTCCAGTCCGTCACCCAGGCCCCTTCAGGCAAGACCATGCGTGCGGCAACCGCCACCTCACCCGCACGATCCCGGTCATCAAGATGCAGCTCAATGCCTGTAACGCGGTCGTCGAACCGATTCAGTCTCTGAACTGACTGCAACGATGTTACGATCAGTCCGACATCATACTCATAGAATCCCGAATCAAAAATGCCCACCACCTTGAAGGCACGCATACGCGGTGACATCCCGGCGGGCCCTACGCCACCCTTGGGAGAGATAAGCCGCACCTGATCACCCACGGAAAGGGCCAGCTTACGGGCCAGATCCTTACCCACCACAACTTCAAACAGTGCAGTTTCAGCAGAGCTGCTTATAAAGCTTCCGGTAACAATGTGCCCGGCGATTGATTTTTCCAGCAGTGGGTCCACACCCTTAAGTATTGCACCTGCCGACTGGGAACGGTGATTGGCCAGCACCTGAGCTGAGATATAGGGCGCGGCATTCTCAACTCCGGGCAGGGACTCAACCTGCTTCAACCACGCCTGCCACGCGCCTACCGTCTCTCCGGGGCCCTGGATATCGACATGGGATGAAAACCCGAGGATCTTGTCTTTCAGCTCCGCATCAAACCCGTACATCACTGAAAGCACGATAATCAGCGCTGCCACACCAATGGCCACGCCAATAGCCGAACTCCAGCCAATGACGGATACAAACCGTTCATCCCTGCGGGAACGAAGATAGCGGCGTGCCAACATCCATTCATATGGCCTGATCATAATTCTGAGAACAACTCCAGCTCCCTAAATGTTTATTCCGAAACAACAATCTCCTAATCCTTACGCAACCTGTCTGAAACAGCAACAGGTGTAGGAAATCTCAGGACAATCCAGTAGGAGGAGACCAGAAAAGTCAGCACGGTACTTGCCTGAATCAGATACGACACTTCTGTCCCGATAACGCCAACCTCCAGTGCCATCACCGCAATCAGAAGTGAAAACTCGCTCATCTGCCCAAGACGAAATCCGACCTCCATTGAACATCCGACAGACTCGCCGGAGTTTTTTAAAAGCCATCTGAACACCACCGGCTTCAACAGCAGCATCGCCAGAGCAATCAGTAGTGCCGGAAAAATCACCTGCTGAAGTACAACAAGATTCAGGCCTGCACCAATGGAAAAGAAAAATATGACCAGAAAAAAGTCACGCAGCGGCTTCAGTCTCTCCGCAATAAACTGGGAAACAACACCGGTCGCAAGTGATACACCGGCTATAAATGCACCGATTTCATGCGACAGTCCGAACAGGGCGGCAAGTTCGGCCATCCCCAGACACCAGCCAATGGCCAGCAGGAAAATATACTCCTGAATTTTGTCGAATCGCCGGATCAGCCTGCTCAGAACATATCGCTCCATCCCGTAGGCGAAAATAAACAGCAGGGGCAGGGTAAGAAACAGCGAGCTTATTTCCAGCAGTGGCATCTCCCCTCTGCTCATGCCCTCCAGAACCATAAGCACAACAATTGCGATCACATCCTGGAGCAGCAGCACGCTGATCATGACCTCACCGGTATGCTTATGATGCAGCACTGTCGTCGGCAACAGTTTCAGGCCGATAATGGTGCTGGAAAACATCAGTGTAAATCCAATCACCAGTGACTCAGCCATACCAAACCCGAACGTATTGCCAAGCGCCATTCCAACAGCCAGAAAGAGTAGTGAGCTTACGCCGGTAACGATGGTTGCTTTCCTGACCATATGGAAAAATTTCTGCGCAGGGAGATTCAGCCCGATCAGAAAGAGTAGAAAAATGATGCCGATATGGGCAATGGCCTGAACAATGGCAGGGTCCGGAACAAGCCCTGCTCCCCATGGGCCGATACATATGCCCAGCAGGATATAGGAGACCAGCAGGGCCTGACGTGCATAGAGCGCAGCAGTTGCCAGCATGGCAGCACCTGTAAAAATCAGGAAGATCGTAAAAACAACCGGATCATCTGTCATGTGGGCATCCAGAAATAGACAACATATGACCTACTCTAGTTGAAAAGCCGCTCCTTAGGGACATTTTCAGTGGAAAACTTAGTTCAGATAACGCAGATAGAGATAGATGTGTGCAATAACAATACTGAGCAGCATCAGGCCAAAGGCATGCTTCATAAACTGAAGAAACATGATCGGATGCCCGGCACGCTGTGCGAAACCTGCCACAATCAGATTTGCCGATGCCCCGATCAGCGAGCCGTTACCACCCAGGCATGCGCCGAGCGCCAGTGCCCACCAGAGCGGCACCAGTGCATCTGTACCGCCAAAGGTTGGAGCCATGTTCTCAATCAGAGGAATCATCGTTGCCACAAACGGAATGTTATCGATCAGGGCTGAGGCGATTGCCGAGACCCAGAGAATAGCTCCGGCAGTTGCATTAAAATCACCACCGGTCAGTTCCAGTGTTTTGTTGGCCAGCATCTCAATCACACCGGTATGCTCAACACCGGTCACAATGATGAAAAGACCGACAAAGAAGAAGATTGTGGTCCACTCCACCTCGGCCATGATGCCCTCATAGGCGTGATCCTTGGCATGCAGATCCATGCCCCATGTCTGCAACAGCAGCAGTAGTGCAGCACCGAACATGGCGATCGATGCAGGCTCCAGATGAAAACTATGGGCAACGGTAAAGCCGGAAATCACAGCAAAAAGTACAAACAGGCTCTTCTTCATCAGCAGGACGTCTTCAATGGCATCATTCTCGTTGAACTGCATCACCAGTGCCTTGGCATCCTCTGTGGCGTGCAACCCTCTGCCGAATATGAACCAGATCATGATGATCGTTGCCAGCATAATAAGCGGTGTAATCGGGGCCAGATTTACAAGAAAATCGTAAAATGAGAGTCCTGCAGCCGATCCGATCATAATATTGGGCGGGTCACCGATCAGTGTTGCCGTACCGCCAATGTTGGACGCAAGAATCTGGGCGAAAAGAAACGGGTATGGCTTGATCCCCAGAGCATCGGTGATCAGCAGGGTGACGGGAGCAATCAGAAGAACGGTGGTGACGTTATCAAGAAAGGCTGAAAAGACCGCCGTCACCACAGAGAGCATCACCAGAATACCCCATGGATCACCTTTTACAGCCTTGGCCGATTTGATGGCCACATATTGAAACATGCCTGTCTTCTGGCTGATGGCGACAATCACCATCATACCGGTCAACAGACCGATGGTGTTAAAATCAATGCCGGCAACAGCCTGTTGCTGCGTAATGACACCACAAAGAATCATCAGCCCTGCACCAAGCAGGGAGAGCACGGCGCGATTGAACTTCTCCGCCATAATAATGCCATAAACACCCAGCAGCAGTGAGACTGCAACCCAGGTGGGATTGAGCCCGAAAATCACATGGCTCACTGAATCATGCATCGAACAGAATCTCCGGATCAGATTTACCCAGACAACTGAGAATATCGCTGGCGACAATGATTCCCTGTATCACATTGTTCCTGTCAGCAACAAATGCATATTCAAAGCGGTCATAGGTGATCAGGGCCGCCGTGACGGAGAGCAGGGAATCATTTTCATGCACAATCGTTGGATTCCTGTCCATCACATCACCTATTTTCTGATCAAGAATCTCTCCATAGTGCCTGCGAAGCACACCTATATCAGGCGCATAAGAGACCGATTTCAGATCGCCGTTGATGATATATTCAGGGACAAGTCTGGAGAGCATGTCCAACATATTGATTGCGCCCAGAATCCTGCGCTCTTCATCCACTACGGGAAGCACACGGAATGATCTGTCACTCAGGATATTCATCACTTCCGCAACAGGCTGATCAGGGTGGCAGACCACCAGATTCTTCGTCATGACAAGATTTGCTTTCAACCCAACCTCCCCTGCTTCAGACCTCTACTCCGGCCGCATATGCGGAAACAGTAATACATCACGAATGGAGTGTTGTCCGGTCAACATCATCACCAGTCGATCCACACCGATGCCGACACCGGCGGTTGGTGCCATGCCGTACTCGAGCGCACGCAGATAATCCTCATCCAGGCCTGTTGCTTCAAGGTCTCCGGCAGCCTTCGCCTGGCTCTGTGCAACAAACCGGCCACGCTGATCGTCCGGGTCATTCAACTCGGAGAAGCCGTTGGCAATCTCCTTACCGGCAATAAACAGCTCAAACCGATCCGTAACCGTCGGCTCTTCACTGCTCCTGCGTGCCAGTGGTGAAACATCCACCGGATAGTGGGTCACAAAGGTCGGCTGTTTCAACTCGGCCTCAACCATCTCCTCAAACAGAGCTGTCAGATAGTGCCCGGCCTTCCAGGTAATCAGCGGTTTAAAGTTTTCAATCTCCTGCAGGCAGACAGTTGCCAGCAAGGCTTTATCATTGGCATGCCCGCGCAGATCAGGGCGCTTTTCAAACACGGCCTCATCCAGCCGGATGCGCCTGAATGGCCGGGAAAGATCAATCTCCACCCCGTCCCACTCAACATCGGAAACATCCAGCCCCTCGGCAACACCGCGAATCAGTGATTCGGTTGTATCCATGGCATCATTGAAATCGGCATAGGCCTGGTAGAATTCAACCATGGTAAATTCGGGGTTGTGCGTTGCATCAAGCCCCTCATTGCGGAAGTTGCGGTTGATCTCGAAAACACGGTCGAAGCCGCCAACCACCAGACGCTTCAGATAGAGCTCAGGTGCAATACGAAGAAACAGTTCCATGTCCAGCGCATTGTGGTGCGTGGCAAAAGGGCGTGCAGCCGCACCGCCCGGCTGGGCCTGTAGCATCGGCGTCTCCACCTCCATGAATCCCTTATCTTCAAGGCCACGGCGTAGCAGGGAGACCGTTCTGGAGCGGGTGCGGAATATATCGCGGGACTCGGGCGTAACCATCAGATCGACATAGCGCTGGCGGTAACGCATCTCTTTATCGCTTAATCCATGCCACTTCTCCGGCAACGGACGAAGACACTTGGAAACCAGTTCGATATGTGAAACCTTGACCGAAAGCTCACCGGTTCTGGTAAGAAACAGAACACCCTCAGCACCGACAATGTCACCAAGATCCCACTTTCTGGTCGGATTATAAATTTCAGCACCGCCCACCGCATCACGATTGAGAAAGAGCTGGATGCGCCCCTCACCATCCTGAATATGCATAAAGCTGGACTTGCCCATGACACGGTGGCTCATGATGCGGCCGGCTACACGGACACGGATCGATTGTTCCTCAAGCAGCTCCGTATCCAGGGTGCCATATTTTACATGCAGGTCTGCTGAGGCCGAGTCGGGACGCCACGTATTGGGGTAGGCCTCACCGGTTTCTCTCAGCCTTGCCAGCTTTTCGCGCCGAACAGCAATCTGCTCAGGTGTGCCGGGGCCGGAACTCTCCGGGGTCTTTTCACTCATGGGTGGTGTCTGGCAAATAGATGCAATCAGAGATGGCTATTGAGATCAAGATCACCGAAGAAGAAGGATATCTCGACCCCTGCATTCTCTTCGGAGTCCGAGCCGTGAACAGCATTGGCATCAATGGAGTTTGCATGGTCGGCACGAATCGTACCCTCTTCAGCTTCCTTCGGATTGGTTGCACCCATCAACTGACGATTCAGATTGACAGCGTTACTGCCCTCCAGAGCCATGGCCAGAATCGGGCCGGAACTCATGAACGTGCACAGGTCTTTGTAGAAAGGGCGCTCTTTATGAACCGCATAGAACCGGCCTGCCTGCTCAGCGCTGAGATGCGTCATTCGGGTTGCGATTACAGAGAGTCCGTTCTCTTCAAAACGTCTGATAATGTCACCGATTACGTTCTTCGCTACTGCGTCAGGTTTGATAATAGAAAGTGTGCGTTGAATAGCCATGGAATCCTCTTTTAAACTTGCTTATCTATCTGTCACCGGATTGGTTGGCAAACCGGCAAGGTGCGGCACTATAAAGGAGGCGTCCACAACTTCCAAGGGCGAACATAAATCCTGATCAGCATCAGAAAAAAAGATGCCTGGCTGGAGGCTGTGGAGACTTGCTATCTTAATATTTTTCCGGAACAAAGTTCTGATCGTTGATGTCCGGCCGCTTGTAATCAGGCTGCTCTTTTCTGGGGCGAAGCGGCTTGGGCCTGGCCATCACGTCTTTGTAAGGAATCGATTGCAGGATATGGTTCAGGCAGTTGAGACGCGCACGCTTCTTATCATCCGCATTGACGACATACCACGGCGCCTCGTTGATATCCGTATAGAAGAACATCTCATCCTTGGCCTTGGAGTACTCCATCCAGCGATCACGGGACTCCAGGTCCATCGGGCTGAGTTTCCAGTGTTTGGTCTTATCCGTTGCCCGCTTCTGAAAGCGGCGTTCCTGCTCTTCATCACTGACTGAAAACCAGTATTTCAGAAGGATAATGCCGGAACGTACAATCATGCGTTCGAACTCAGGGCATGAACGCATAAACTCCCGGTACTCTTTATCCGTGCAGAATTCCATCACCCGCTCAACACCGGCACGGTTGTACCAGCTACGGTCAAACACGGCAATCTCCCCGGCAGCCGGAAAATGCTCGACATAACGCTGAAAATACCACTGGGTCTTTTCCCGGTCTGAGGGGGCAGGAAGTGCGACCACATTACACCCGCGAGGATTCAGCGGCTCCATCAGGCGTTTGATGGTACCGCCCTTTCCCGCAGCATCCCGGCCCTCGAAGATCAGCACAACACGCAGCCCACGATCTTTGATCCAGTGCTGCCACTTCACCAGCTCTACATAGATTTTTGCAAGGTCTGCCTCATACTCTTTCGATGCTATTTTCTTTGGCCGGTCCGCCTGCTTCTTCTGATCTATCATAACACCCTCCGTTCAGCGTCCATGCTAACATACGGGTTGATGATTTAAAGTGATCAAAACGCAACGTTTTAACGCTTCGCAAACACCCTGAAAACAGGAGTTTAACCGGTATTAAACAGCCGAAGCCACGATGCCACCGCCAAGCAGTTCATCACCACTGTAGAAGGCTGCCACCTGACCGGGCGCGGTCGGCTTCTGGGGCTGATCAAACACAATCTTTAACAGTTTGTTTTCGGAAACCTGGCACGCTGCAGGCTGCATCTGGTAGCGCACTCTGGCCGTCACTGCTTCGCCCGGTTCGGGCCTCCGGATCCATGTCACACCGTCCACATCCACTTCATGGATCACGGCCTCCTCCGGGCGCGCCACAACCACCGTTGCAGAATCACCATCAAGCCCGACAACATGCCATGGTCCGCCGGGTAGCCCCAACCCTTTGCGCTGGCCAAGTGTGTAGTGCGCAATGCCCTGATGGCGGCCTAACAGATTGCCGTCGCGATCAACAATCACCCCCTCCCTGAGTCCGGCAGTTGAACCCTCCTGCTTCAGGAAAGCGATACGATCGCCTGCCGGAATAAAGCAGATATCCTGACTCTCATGTTTGCCAGCTGTCAGAAGCTTGAAATGCTCTGCCAGTTTGCGCGTGCCATCTTTCTCCAGATGCCCGACCGGAAACAGAACACGTTCAGCCTGTTCACGGCTGATGGTTGCCAGAAAATAGCTCTGATCTTTTCTGGCATCGTTACCTTTGAAGATATGCACGCCCGTTTCATCATCCCGGCGCTGCACATAGTGGCCGGTTGCCACGTACTTCGCTTCCAGCCTGTCGGCTGCCTCAAGCAGGGCTCCGAACTTCACAAAGCGATTGCACCGTTCGCACGGATTCGGGGTACGGCCGGATTCATAATCGGCAATAAACGGGTCGATCACGTCACGTCGGAAGTTGCCACGCATATCCATGTTGTAAAAAGGAATGCCAATCTGATCGCATACCCGTCGTGCATCATAGGCATCATCGAGCGAACAGCAGGAGCCGTGCCCGGCCACATCTTCTCTTGAATAATCCCAGACATTGAGAAAGACACCGATCACATCCGCACCGGCATTCTTGAGCAGCACGGCTATTACCGATGAATCAACACCGCCACTCATCGCGGCAATCACGCGCACACCTTTCAGGTGCGACAGGTCGGGGATCAGGTCATGAATATCAGACATCGGCAAAGCCTAAAACCTGTCCATAAAAATGCGAGCCGGGGCCTGCCGGGGAAAATAAGGCCAGACAAGGAGCGAGGAGAGCGGTTTGGCTATTTCCAAATAAGTGATGAGCAACACTGTATGGACTCATTTTGAATGCAGCCATGCAATAAAGAACCCATCATGATGCTCAGTCGGATATAGACGTTCGGATGACTGAAGTTCGTCAAAATCTTCCACCACCTGCTCATTCTCCTCGGGGTGAATCGAGCAGACGGCATAGAGAAGCCGGCCACCGGGCTTGAGCAGACGCAGCGCTTCGGCAACCATTTGCTTCTGTAGTGCTGAGTGACGATTCATATCATCTTTATCATGCAGAAACTTCGCATCGGGATGGCGGCGAATCACACCGGATGCCGTGCACGGTGCATCAAGCAGGATTGCGTCAACAGAACCATCAGCAAACTCCAGAGCCGTCGCATCGCCCTGCATCACAGTCACATTGGCAGCCCTGACCCGCGCCAGATTCTCCTGCAACCGGGGAATACGTTTTTCGTTCAACTCAATGGCAACGATTTCGGATTCAGGATGCCTGCGGGCAAGCAGTGCAGCCTTGCCACCGGGTGCCGCACAGATATCGAGCACCTTCTCCCCTGCTTCAACCTGCAGTGCCAGCACGGCTCTCTGTGCCGCCTGATCCATTACCTGAAACTCGCCCGCTTCAAAACCGGGAAGCTGAGTGACAGAAGTTCCCGAAGGCAGTATCACTGCATGAGATGAGAGTTCACCTTTGACTGCATTAAATCCTGCATCTGATACCCGTTTCATCCACGCATCACGATCACCGAACACGGCCAGTGCCAGCTCCGGCTTCTGCTGATTGGCCTCCGAGATCGCCTCAACAGCTTCTACCCCAAAAGTATCCCGCCATGATGAGTAGATCCATTTGGGCAGTTCAGCCCGCTGGTGAGGCTTCAGTTTTGAAGGAGAGCCACTTTCACAAATTTTGCGCAGTACCGCATTGACCATGCCTGCAGCCTTCGGGTCTCTCGGCTTTACGGCGGAGACGGTTTCACTGACCGCAGCATGGACAGGCACACGCATATGCCGAATCTGATAGGTGCCGACAAACAGGGCCAGGCGGGCAAACTCACCCGGTTTCTGTTTCAGGAAACGGGAAAAATCAACTTCCAGAGAAAAGTAATGCCGCAGTACGCCATAAACCATCTCATGCAACAGGTGGCAATCACGCGGCTCCTCAATCACCTCACTCATCAACTGCCTGAGAACTTCATCCGCTTTCTGGCTTCTATTAAGAATACGATCAAGCGAATCAATCGCAAAAACACGGATATTCAAGTGTTTTCACTACCTGAAAGAAGATCGCCCTTTTTCAGATTTGCCCCTCTTAGAAACGCATCGGCATGCATCACGTTTTTTCCTTCCGGCTGCACCTGAAGCACGCGGTAGATGGAGCCGTCAGCGCAGGCGATATCCAGATATTTGTCATCAGCAACCGTACCGGCTGATAACCCGGCGGAACCCTCAACCACTTCGCCGCGAATGATCTTCAGCCATTTGCCACGAAACATGGTCCGCGCCCCCGGCCTTGGAGAGAAACAGCGCACTGTCCGGTCAATCAAGGCAGCTGAACATGTCCAGTCAATCATCCGCTCTTCATTGCTCAGCTTTTTCGCATAGGTGGTCTGCGACTCATCCTGAGGCTCAGGCATCAACGCTCCGGAGACAATGCCCGGCAGTGATTCAATCAAAAGCTTCGCCCCCGTATCGGCAAGTGCAGACCAGAGCTCGGAACCTGTCATTTCATCCGTGATCAAAACTCTCGATTCCGCATAGACACCACCGCTGTCCAACCCCTCTTCCATCTGCATGATATCGACACCGGTCTCACGATCACCCGCCAGCAGTGCCCGCTCAATCGGTGCCGCACCCCGCCAGCGAGGCAGCAGTGAGGCGTGCACATTGACCGGTGCGACCTTCGGCGTGTCCAGCCACGATTTGGGCAGGATCATGCCGAAGGCAACCACCACCAGAAGATCCGCCTGTTTCGACTTCAGCCAGTTTAATGCATCGTCATCGTCTCTGAGTGATTCAGGTGTAATCACATCAATGCCTGTGTCGACAGCCACCTGTTTCACCGGCGAAGGGGTCAGCTTCATGCCCCGCCCCGACTTTCGATCCGGCTGCGAAACCACGCCCACCACATCAACATCATCAGACTGAATCAGCGCATGCAGGCAGGAGACAGCGAATGCCGGTGTACCGGCGAATACAACCTTGATCAAGGTGCGCTCATATTACTGGTTCTGAAGCTTTTTACGCTTCGTTAGACGTTTCTTAATCATGCTCTGTTTCAGGCGGGAGAGCCTGTCGATAAAGAGAACCCCGTCGAGATGATCAAATTCGTGCTGTAGCGCCACCGCCTGGAAACCTTCAAAATCGGCCTCATGCGTCTCCCCATCCATATCCTGCCAGCGCAGGCGCACTGCCGCCGGGCGATCCACATCTTCATAGACTTCGGGTACGGAAAGGCACCCCTCTTCCCATGTTGCCATCCCGGCATCTCTCCAGGTGAACTCCGGATTGATCCATACCTTCAGATTACAGGCTGCAACCGGTTCTCCACCATTCTCATGTCGCACCTCTTCGCTGCGCCAATCGGTATCGGTGACAGCAATACGCAGTGGCACGCCAACCTGGGTAGCTGCAAGACCGACACCGGGAGCGTCATACATGGTGTCAGCCATATCCTGGATGATTGATCTTACTTCATCGGTGAGCGGGAACTCAACCGGCCCGGCCACCTCACGCAGCCGATCGTCCGGGTAGATTAATATTTCTCGAATCGCCATGGGGGCGAACTATATGGAAGCGTCATGCGACTGTCAGCACCAGCCATGGGTTGGCACTGCCGGGATGCATGCAAATACCCCGGCACCTGTTATTCACTGATCGGTTCTGCGGGGAAAAACTCCCCGATCCACGCAACTTTTGCACATTGTTGATAATGTCAACTAATTTACCGTTCTCCACATCGGGGACACATTCCCAAAGGAGATTATCATGAAAAAGACCTTAGCCATCGCGACCCTGCTCTCCACAGCACTGTTTGCATCATCTGCCCAGGCCGCTTCCTATCAGGACCGTGCCATGACCACCGGCGCCGTTATGGGTGCCACCACCGGAGCCGCTGTCGGCTCAAACAGCAACCAGGCCGTCGAGGGCGCCATCTTCGGCGCTGTGCTGGGCACCATTGCCGGTGTCATCATTGCTGATCAATACCGCCCGCAACCCGTCGTTTACACGGAACATCGCCCGGTCGTAAAACGCCATGTTTATACGCAGCACCGTCCAATTGTGAAACGACACGTGCATACCCGGCACCGTCCGGTAGTGCAGCGCCGTGTCTACATTCAGAAGAGGCCTGCACACAGGATTGCTGAACGCCGTACATACGACCGGCATGTTGCCCAGAGAGATAATCGACAGCGCGGTCAGGCAAGCCGCCATGACAGCCGTGGTAACAGATCTGAGAATCATAGGGGCCGCAATAGATCCTGACAGGTTAACAGATTATCCAGACAGCAGACAAAAGGCCCGCAGCAATGCGGGCCTTTAAGTTTGATCTCTGCGATCCCATCATTTGAATTGTTCCGCACGCAGACATCTTCGGCAGATACAGGCACGCCGCACTGCCCCGGACGGCACTTGATCCAGCAGCGTTTGGGGAAACTGTTCAGACCGGCACCAGCAGCTGACCTTTTCATCCGCACTTTGACAACAGGCCATGGCACAATCATTTGGCTCGCCACAGAGCGGGCAGCGGTTCGGATCAATCAGCGCTACCATGAATCAGGATAATTGCGTCAGGCACTCTTTGGCGGCAAGTTTGTAGCACTCCGCCAGTGTCGGATAGTTAAACACATTACGCACCAGATCATTCACTGTGCCATTAAGGTTCATCACCAGCTGCCCGATATGGATCAGCTCACTGGCCGACTCACCAACAATATGGACGCCCAGAATTTTTCCGGAGCCGCGTTCTACATTCAGCTTCAGAACACCTGTAGCATCACCGATAATCTGGCCACGGGCACTCCGGTTAAACCAGCCACGGCCGACCACATAATCGACACCGGCCTCTTTTAACTCCCGCTCGGTTTTACCAACAAAGGAGAGCTCAGGGATGGTGTAGACCGCCATCGGCATATTCTGGTTTATGGATGAGTGCGTGGCCTCAAATGCATGCTGTACAGCCGTTCTTCCCTGTTCCATGCCGGTTGAAGCCAGTGCCGGTCTTCCAATCAGATCACCCACGGCATAAATATGCGGCACGGAGGTCTGAAAACAGTCATTCACACTGATCCAGCCATCAACGGCCTCAATACCCGCTTCACCGATCTGAAGATGGTCAAAATTGGGTTCGCGGCCCTGTGCATAAAGTACTGTGTCAGAGTAGAGTCGTTCACCACTCTCCAGCAGTGTGCATATCCGCCCCTCCTGTTTACGCACCGCAACACAACGGCTTCTCATATGAAAGACAACTCCCATCGACTGCATCGCATCAGTCAGTACGGAGACCACATCACCGCTCAGATAGTCAAGCACCTGTGCATGGGAATCGACAACCGTCACTTCAACACCCAGAGCTGCAAACATGGAGACAAACTCGCACGCAATCACGCCACCACCAATGACAACCAGTGAGCGTGGCAGATGTCTCAAATTCAGAATCGAAGTGGAGTCGAGCACCGTCTTTTTATCAAAAGGTATATCCGATGGCCTGCGGGGCCGTGAACCTGTCGCCAGGACAATCACCTCAGCAGTGAGCTCACGGCTCTCGCCGCTCTTGCCCGTCACCTTAAGCGTATGTTCATCAATAAATGATGCCTCTCCGGAAATCAGTGAAACACCATCACTCATCAACTGATTGAGGACCACTGACTCCTGCTGGGCGATCACCACCTCCTTGCGATAGATCGCTTCGGCAAGCAGCCCGTGTCCGGGCAGCGTGTCGCCGGAGAATGCCTCCCGCATACCCCGCCTCCCGAGCTGAGAGGCCGTGTAGGCCACTTCCCGCAAAGCCTTACTGGGAATCGTGCCTGTCTGCAGTCCCGCACCGCCAATATGTGGCTTGCGCTCAATGATGCCGACACGTTTGCCCAGATGCGCCGCATGCAGTGCCGCGTGCTGTCCGGCCGGCCCTGAACCCACACTTAAAAGATCAAAATCTTTCACTGGCATCTCCATATTATAATAACATTCACGGTATAGAAGCTTCTAAAACCGATCGGAAGATATTGCAAGATAAACGGCCAAAGGGAATTCTCAACACCCTGCTCCATCTTCCGGAAAACCGGGCCGTAACAAGCTCAGGGGCAGTGTGCCAGGGAATATCTGAAAAAGCAGATCCATGGGCTACACGGTTACTCCGTGTTTTTCAGAGCAGCCCTGGATGTTTAAACAGCGTGATGTCGGGTATTACTTTTCCTTTGCCATCCGGGTTTTATTGACACACCTGCTGTTCATGTCCACTTTTATTGATATGAAAACAGTAAGGAAGCCAGTTTGAAACAGGCACGTGTCGATCTTCTGCAATCCATGCCCGTTTTTGGAGGCGTCAGCAAGGAGACGCTGGAGTTTCTCATTGATCACTCATCCATTGAGTGCCTGCCGCCGGGGGAGTGTTTTTTTCGTGAAGGTGATGACGCTGTTTCCATGTTTGTGCTTGAGCGCGGAAAAGTTGCAGTCTACAAGCAGTGGAATGGTGAAGACCACCTGCTCAAGCACCTTTCACAGGGCGACTGCTTTGGTGAAATGGCGCTGCTTGATCTCTATCCGAGAAGTGCATCAGTCATGGCCATTGAGCCAAGCGATGCCATTGAACTGCATAGCTCCATTCTTCTCAAACTCTACCAGCGTGATCTTGAGCAATTCACCATT
>JAIPJD010000034.1 GCA_021734365.1 Mariprofundaceae bacterium
GCATCAGCTCCTGAGCGGTGATGCACGGCCTGTGGCTGCGATTCTTGAGGATACGGCACGATTGGCAGAACTGGACGATGAAGCACGCATGCGTATCGGCTTTCTTCATCAGGCACTGGCACCCTGTCTACAGTTGGCTGGTCGCATCACCCTGCGTTCGCTGCTGACCATGGCGTGGCATCGCCTTGCCATGCCCGGACTGATCGGAGCTGATGCCTCATCCAACATCGAGGCGATGCTGAACCTCATCGAGGAGATTGATGAGGGTGGATTGATCAACTTTGCTCTACTTGATGAACGCCTGCAGAAGCTCTATGCCGCGCCGGATGCTTCACCCGAAGCTTTACGTGTCGAGCTACTGACCATGCACGCTGCCAAGGGCCTGCAGTGGGATGTTGTGATTCTGCCCGGCCTTGGATATGGACGGGGTCGCAGCGATCTGCCGCTGCTCGCCTTCACCGATGTGCCTGTGGCAGGAGGTGTGCAGCCGCTAATCGCAATACGTGGAGCGGTGCGGAGTAGTGATGCCGTATACAACCTCGTGCGAGGCGTTGAAAAAGTGCGCGAGAACAATGAAATGGCCCGGCTGCTTTATGTCGCATGCACACGTGCCGAGACAGCACTGCATATGTTCGGACACTTGTCGGAGGAGAGCGGCAGGGCAACAAAAGGCTCCCTGCTGGAGCTGCTGTTACCAGATGGTATCGATGACAGCTGTTTCGGAGCCGGTATCAACGTCATGGCGCCGATGGAGAAGGAGGAGAGGCAGGAGCGATCGCAGCTGACTCGTATCAGGGCGGTGCCGGAGATTACCGACAGTGCGGAGTCTCCAACACAGGAGAGCGAGAGCGAATACTTCTGGGCTGGTCCGGAGGCGGCACCTGTCGGCAATGCCCTGCATGCGATTCTGCAACAGGTGGCCGAACAGGGCGTGGAGAAGTGGGAAGCAGCAGACACGGAACGCACCGTGACGGCTATGCGGCGCATGCTGGTTGGTGAAGGCCTGTCGGGAGAGATGCTGGAGTCCGCACTTAAGCGCTGCAAGGCAGGCCTTGAAAAAACACTGACCAGTAAAATGGGCACATGGATTCTCTCCGGGGAACATGAGGATGCCCACTGTGAATGGGAGATATGGTTTAAACAGGACGGCCTGAGCAAACAACGATTTATCGACAGAAGCTTTATCGATCACGATGGAACCCGCTGGATCGTGGATTATAAGACCGCCTCCCATGAAGGTGGTAATCTTGAGCAGTTTCTCGACAGTGAACAGCAACGTCACAGCAGGCAATTGGAAGGATACCGTGAGCTTCTGCAGAAGATGGACCCAAAACGGCCCGTCAGAATGGGGCTCTACTTTCCTGTCGTTGATGGTTGGCGGGAACTGTGAAACCGGCCCGCGCTAATGCTTCAAATATGAGGGGAATGAAATGAAGAGGTACCTGCTGATCGTCATGGCTATCGTTATCTGTATTGTAGTTGGAGCACCCTTTGCCACAGGAATCATGGCTGAAAAGCAGTACCACTCAATGATCCGGACGAATCCATTTGAGCCAACGCTGAAGCTTGAATCAAAAAGGTTTGAACGCGGCCTCTTCAGCAGCAGGGCAACCACATTTGTTGAAGTCAAAGATACAGCTCTGCGTGAAACCCTGGTTGATAAACTCGGAAAGGATGAAAATGGAAAGCTTGGGATTCTTATTCACCACGATCTCAAGCATGGCCCGCTCATTTTCACTACCGGACAAGAGATCGGCTTTGCCATAGCCAGGGCAACACACCATGTTGAGCAAAACGATTCCGGCCGGGATTCAGCGGATGAGGATCTGCTGCAGCTTGATACCAGACTCCACTTTGATGGCTCTCAAACGATCAACATTATCAGCAGGGATATCACAACGAAAAATGAGGGCGCAGTAGTCACGCTGATGCCGCTTTCAGCGTCACTCGTCACAGACAAAAGCTATCGGACAATGAAAGGAAGTGGTGACTGGAAAGGTATGATTTCGACAAACAATCGGGGAGAAACATTGTCTCTTTCTGATGCCCGATTCGAGCTTGACGCCGGGAAAAGCGGTGAGATGTGGCTTGGGACTGTCGCTTTCACCCAGAGTTCCATTGCCCTGAACTCGCCGGAGAAAAGTTTTCAGATAGACGGCCTGAAGATTCAATCCAGATCATCCGAGCACGATAACCGCCTGATTGACTCTGCAACAGATATCTCACTTCGGCAGGTTAAAGCAACCGGAAAGGTATACGGCCCCGGAGAGCTTAACATCGCCATCAACAACATTCCTGCAACTGCACTTGAGCGCCTCAACACCATTCAGCAACGGGTCGTGAATGCTTCACCATCGGATCAGACTTTTGCACTGCAAGCCGCCGGTATCGAAGCCCTGGGAGTGCTGCCGGAACTTTTAAGTCACGGTATCGTGATAAATATGGAGAGGCTCTATTTCAACACGCCGGACGGTGAAGTTGTTGGCCGTTTCAATTTAAGGCTACCGAAGAGCAACCCTGCATCACTTCTGAATATCCCCCATCTGAAATCGATCATAGAACTGGATGCCGGGTTTTCTCTACCGGTAGCACTCATCCCTGAGGCCACTATGCGCAATCAGGTTCAGCCGCTGTTAGAGCGGGGCTATCTGAAAATGGATGGAGGCACCCTGAAATCAGAAATACGGATGAGTTCCGGTGTTGTTACAATGAACGATCAGGTTGTTCCCCTGCCCTATTAGCAGGGATAACAGGCAGGTGGTATTTTTTATGCTGCTTTTCTATGCGCCCCTGGCAATCAGATCCATCTCAACCTTTGCACCCAGTGGAAGTGCTGCTACAGCGACTGTAGCGCGGGCAGGACGGTGTTCTGCCAGCCAATCGGCATAGATGGCATTAACCAGTGGAAAATCGTCCATGTCGGTCAGGTATATGTTCACCTTAACAATATCCGAAATTGATACCCCTGCAGCATCAAGTACCGCGGAGAGATTTTTAGTTACCTGTCTGGCCTGCGCCTCAACACCTTCACCAACCAACGTCCCCGCTGTCGGGTCAAGGCCGATCTGACCTGATGTGTAGAGCATGCCATCATGCATCATCGCCTGACTGTAGGGACCAACCGTCTTTGGTGCCTGATCACTGTGAATAACCTGAATCTCTTTCATTTTATCTATTCACTCTTCCTTGTTTGATCCGGGTTGTGACTTAAAGAGGTTGCGCTTACCCAGAGAGACCATGCCTTTAATTGCAGCACCGATACCTCTTGCGTGAATCTCCCGACCCAATCCCACCTGGTTACGCCGGCTCACCGTCACCACACCATCCAGAGCCTTGATATTACGCAGTACCTTTGCCAGATGATCCCGGTCTTCAACCTCGACCAGAATCTTCAGGCTGGAGATGGAGCCGCCACGCTGCTCAATTTTCAGATCCTCAATATTGGCCTGAGCCTCTGCAATGATTGCCGAGATATTGGCCAGCATACCACGCTGGTTGTGGTTGCGTACCTCAATGCCGGTCGGATACAGGCGTCCCTTCTCCGGAGCCCAATTGACTTCAATCCAGTTATTTTTTGTATCTCCGGGAATATTTAGACAGTTACGATGGTGAATAATCATCCCTTTGCCCGACTCGATATAGCCCAGCACAGGATCTCCGGGAATCGGATGGCAGCATGACGCAGCGCTCATCAGTGAACGCCCCATCCCTTTCAGTTTCAGAGGACGCGATGAGTCCTTATCAATCGCCCCGAGAAGCGCATCAAGCGGAATATCCCCGCGTCCGAGTTTTGCTTTAAGTTCACCCATGCTTTTGCACTGTAGTGCCTCGATAACCGACTCCTCCAGATCACCCTTGCCAAAGGAGTCCTTCAGGATTCTCTCGCCGATCCTGATACTGTCATCCCGCTCCTGACGCCTGAACCACTGCCGAATCGCCTGCCTCGCCCTGGGCGTCTTCACATATTGAAGCCACTGACGGCTGGGTGTCTGGTCGGGATTGGTCAACACCTCAATCTGGTCACCATTCCTGATACGGGCCCTGAAATCTGCTACCTCACCATTAATCCGGACACCCATACAGTGGTGCCCTACATCAGTATGGACCGCATAGGCAAAATCGAGTGGTTTTGCACCGCGCGGCAGCGCGTAAATATCACCATCCCGGCTGAACACATAGACCTCCTGCACAAAGAGATCCAGCCGTGCGCTCTCCATGAACTCCCCGGGGTTCTCTGTCTGCTGTAACAGCTCAGTAAGCTGTTTCAACCACTGGAAGTGTTTACGGTCCTCTTCATTTGCACGCCCATCCTTATAGAGCCAGTGTGCCGCCACACCATCTTCGGCATAACTGTGCATTGATGCAGTTCGGATCTGAATCTCAATACGGTGGTTGTCCGGTCCGATTACCGAGGTGTGCAGCGATTGATAACCATTCGGCTTGGGCAGGGCGATATAATCCTTGAAACGCCCTGGAACGGGACGGTAGAGGCTGTGTATAACGCCCAGCGTGTGGTAGCAGGCAGGTGCATCCTCAACAATGATCCGGAAAGCGATCAGGTCATAAATCTCACTGAAGTCGACATGTTTGCGCTTCATTTTATCGTGGATGCTGTAGAGATGCTTCATACGGCCATGGACCTGAGCCTCAATACCCTGACGAACCAGTGCCTCCTGCAACAACCCCTCCAGATTCTCGCGAACCTGGTGCAGGAACTCCAACTGCCCCTTCATCATCTCCAGAAGCTCTTTATAGGAGTCACTTTCCAGATGAGAAAAAGCCAGATCTTCCATCTCCTGCTTGATCCAGTGAATACCGAGACGGTGGGCCAGCGGCGCGTAAAGCTGCATTGTCTCTTCCGAAATCTGCCTGCGCTTCTCTTTACGCATAAAACCGAGCGTGCGCATATTATGCAGGCGATCGGCCAGCTTGATCAGCAGAACTCGAAGATCCTGTGCCGTGGCAAGAATCATTTTACGGAAATTTTCGGCCTGCTTGTGCTCTGATGAGTTAAAATGGATTTGTCCGATCTTGGTCACACCATCTACCAGTCGTGTCACCTCATCACCAAAACGAATCCGCACATCATCGAGTGTGACATGGGTATCTTCAACGGTATCATGAAGAAGTGCGGTAACAATGCTGTTCACATCCAGCTTCAGGCTGGCAAGAATATTCGCCACGGCCAGAGGGTGGGTCATATAGAGATCGCCTGAGCTGCGCCGCTGGTCCTTATGGGCCTGGGCGGCAAAGACGTAGGCACGATTAATCAGGTCTATGTCAGACTTTGGTGAGTACGCCTGTACCTTTTCGGTAATTTCAAAGATGCGGCTCATGAAAGAGTGGATTCAATCACAGAGCCGTAAAAGAGAGCTTGAGTTTTACTCGACCTCATCTTCAAATGTGGAAGCTTCCAGACGCAGGCGCTCCTGCTCATCCATGGTAAACACAGTATCCCACGTGATGTGGCCACCACCCATCTCCCTCAGGGCCTGAACAGATGGTTTATGCTCCTCTTCATTCTCAATCAGCGAAGGCATGCCACTGAGCAGCTGGCGGGCGCGCTTTGAGGTGAGTACAACCATCTCAAAACGGTTGGGATAGTGTCGAATGCAATCTTCTATAGTTACTCGAGCCATGTGTCGGTTACCTCCGGGAATCGTGACGAGCATATCAAGCATGATTTAAAAGTCACGAATGATTATTTGTGTATATAGCCTGTATCGCTTCCAGCGCATCGTCAAACCGGTCATTTACAATCCGATAGTGTGCTTCCCCGGCATGTTCCATCTCACTCTCTGCGGCAGCAACGCGTCTGCCGATAACGGCATCATCATCCTGTCCGCGTGATATCAACCGCCGGCGCAGTGTTTCAATCGATGGTGGCAGAATGAAGATTCGATGCGCCTGCGGAATCTCTGCGGCCACCTGTGCGGCTCCCTGCCAGTCAATCTCAAGCAGAATATCCCGGCCACTCGCAAGGGCCGCCTCGACATCGGATTTTCGGGTACCATAGAGGTTTCCATGCACATTGGCCCACTCCAGAAAGGCCCCGGCATCCCGCTCGGCCTCAAACACTGCGCGGCTCAGGAAGTGATACTCGCGTCCATCGGCTTCACCGGGTCTGGGCTGCCTCGTGGTACAGGAGATGGATAGATAGAGGTTTGGACTCTGTTTTAGCAGTGCATCACAAAGCGTTGATTTACCACTGCCGGATGGCCCGGAAACAATAAAGAGTTCACCCCGCTCTGCTCTGTTCGCCATTTAAGCCTGCCCTGTCAAAACTCTGTATCTGTCCATCAACTGAGCTCCGGACTCAGGACGCTTCGGATCCTGAGGAATGCAGTCCACCGGACAGACCAGCTGACACTGAGGCTTATCAAAATGGCCCACACACTCCGTACATAGATCAGGATTAATCTCATAAATCTCTTCACCTTCAAAGATGGCCTCATTGGGGCATTCAGGCTCACATACTGCACAGTTGATGCAGTCATCGGTAATTATCAAGGCCATGAACGATTGCTCTCCTCGGTTTCATTCGGGGCTGTTATCGGCTCAATTCCCGGTCCAGCTCACCGCTGTGCAGTTTAGCCATATATTCTTTCAGCGCATCAGATACTTTGCCCTGCAACAGGTAGAGCGCAATGAGGTTCGGAAATGCCATGGAGAGAATCAGAAGATCGCTGAAATCCAGAATGTTCCCGGCACTGGCAACCGAGGCAAGCACCACAAAACCGACAAAAATAAGACGGAAGAGCATGGAATAACGTTCACCGAACACATAGGTCCAGCTTCGTTCACCATAATAGGACCAGGAGATCATCGTACTGTACGCAAAAAGTACAACCGAAATGGAGAGGATGATTGGAAACCACGAGATAACCGAGCCAAAGGCTACTGCTGTGAGTGCCGCCCCCTTGCTCTCGACGACCAGGTGAGCATATTCAGGTGCATTGTAAACACCGGTAATAATGATCACCAGAGCGGTCATGGTGCAAATCACGATGGTATCGATAAGTGGTTCATAGAGCGCTACAAAGCCCTGGCGCACAGGATATTTTACCGATGCAGCCGAGTGGGCAATGGCTGCCGAGCCGATGCCGGCCTCACTTGAAAAAGCTGCACGTTTAAATCCCTGCACAATGACTCCGATCATGCCACCGGCAACTGCTGTTGGCGCAAAGGCCTCTGTTACAATCAGGCTGAGGGCGGCTGGAACCTCTGCGGCATGAGATAGAATAATCCAGACACATGCTGTCAGGTAGATAAGAACCATGCTCGGTACAATGGCCTCTGCGGCATAGGCAATTCGTTTGATACCACCGATAATCACGACCCCTACAGCCATTGCCATGATCAGGCCAAAAGCCATCGGATAATCCTTAAAAAAGCCAACTTCAGTCTGTACCGCCCCCATCGCCTGACTTACCTGAAAAAGGTTTCCTGCGCCCAGTGAACCGCCTACAGTAAGAAGGGCAAACAGCATGGCCAGCACCTTGCCTGTCGAGGGCATTCCCTTCTCCCTGAAGCCTTTGGAGAGGTACTCCATGCCTCCACCCATGATGTGCCCATCCGGACGGAATTCACGGTACATCTGACCCAGAGTCACTTCAGTAAACTTGGTTGTCATGCCAAAAAAACCGGCAACAATCATCCAGAATGTCGCACCGGGACCTCCGATACTGACTGCAATCGCCACACCGGCAATATTCCCAAGACCAACCGTGGCCGACAGGGCTGTGGTCAGTGCCTGAAACGGTGTCACCTCACCCTTGTCGTCCGCCGAGTGATACTTCCCGGTAATAACATGAAAGGCATGCCCCATCATGCGCAGATTAATAAATCCGAATCTGAAAGTAAGATAGACCGCACCGGTAATGAGCCATGCCACGATAAACGGCATCTCTCCCTCTCCGGGCAGCACATCAAAAAAGAGCAGCTGTGCGAGGTATCCGTTTACACTGCCAAAAAAGGCATCCGCTCCATTTTCAGCTGCATAGGCAGTATGGGGGTGAAGCATGGCCCCCAATAGCAGCAGCTTAAAGACGGGTTTCATCTAAACCCTCCGGTAGCGCCTTGCTTTGCCCAAAGGATAAAAGACTGAAACTAGTCCATCCGTCTGGATTTATACTCATTGATAAGTCCGTTGGTTGAGCTGTCATGGGTTGTCACCTCACCATCCAGCATCAGTTCAGGAAGAATTTTCCGGGCCAGCTGTTTACCGAGCTCAACGCCCCACTGGTCAAAAGCATTCAGCTTCCATATCACACTCTGCACATAGATCTTGTGCTCATACATGGCAACCAGTGCGCCCAGGGTTTCAGGAAACAGCCTTTGAAACAGGATCGAATTCGACGGCCTGTTCCCCGGAAACACCTTATGCGGCAGCAGTGCCTCAAGCGCATCGCCGCTTAGCCCTTCGGCTTCAAGCTCAGAGCGTACCTCATCTTCATTCTTGCCCAGCATCAGGGCCTCTGTCTGTGCAAAGAAATTGGAGAGCAGCAGTGTATGGTGCTGACCGATCGGATTTTTGGTGTCTATCGGTGCCAGGAAATCGGTTGGAACCAGTTTTGTGCCCTGATGAATCAGCTGGTAGAAGGCGTGCTGGCCATTGGTGCCGGGCTCCCCCCAGATAATAGGTCCGGTAGAATAATCAACTCTCTCGCCATCGCGTGTAACGCACTTACCGTTACTCTCCATGTCACCCTGCTGAAAGTAGGCCGGAAAGCGGTGCATATACTGATCATACGGCAGGATTGCATGCGAATCAGCATCGAAGAAGTTGTTATACCAGACGCCCAGAAGCCCTAAAATAACAGGCATATTCTCTTCGAACGGAGCAGTTCGAAAGTGCTCATCCATATCGTGAGCGCCCGAAAGCAGCTTCTCAAAGTTATCCATGCCGATATAGAGGGCGATGGAGAGCCCCACTGCGCACCATAGAGAGTAGCGGCCCCCCACCCAGTCCCAGAACTCAAACATATGATCGGCATCAATACCGAAATTCTGCACAGCCTTGGCATTGGTGGAGACCGCCACAAAATGCTTGGCCACCGCACTCTTGCTACCGCCCCGGGTCAGAAACCAGTCACGTGCGGTTTTGGCATTGGCGATGGTCTCCTGTGTTGTAAAGGTTTTGGAAACAATAACAAAGAGGGTTGTTTCACGGCTCAGCTCCTTCAGTGTTTCCACGATCTGCGTACCATCAACATTGGATACAAAGTGAACCTTCAGCCCCTCCTGTGCAAAAGGCTTCAGCGCCTCACACACCATGACCGGCCCAAGGTCGGAGCCGCCGATACCGATATTGACAATATCGGTGATCTGCTTGCCCGTGCTTCCAAGCCACTGCCCGTCACGAACCCTGTTGGTAAATTCACGCATGCGTGCCAGAACGTCATTCACCCCCGGCATCACATCTTCACCATCTACCATGACAGGGCGATTGGAGCGATTTCTCAGGGCAGTGTGGAGAACGGCCCGTTCTTCAGTGTTATTGATCTTTTCACCACTGAACATGCGATCAATGGCTCCCCTCAGGCCGGCCTCATTGGCAAGCTGAATCAGAAGTGCCATTGTCTCTTTGCTGCAACGGTTCTTTGAATAGTCGAGAAGAATATCCTTGAATCTGAGGGAGAACTTATCAAAACGTTTGGGATCATCACTGAACAGCTGGCGCATGTGAATCCCGGAAATACTTTCATAGTGTGCTGACAGCGCTTTCCAGGCCGGAGACTGCGTCAATGCGGACATGGGATCCCTCCAAAGAAATTATGCAGAGGAAAGGTCTCAAATTCCGGTTAAAAAAGCCAGCTTTAGATCACAGGCGAGCCCGCTTTGGACACTCCTGAAGGGTGGTGAAGAACTATTTGGGAGGCTTTGTGTCTGTCAGAAGCTCTCTGACCAGGTAGCTCTTGATATTGCCATCAATTCCCTTTAGTGGAACAGGTGGCAACTCCTCATACTTCGCCCCGTCCGTCAGGTCGGCAAGTGTGTGCTCACTGATAACAACCTGGCCCGCTTTTGCCGTCTCGGTCAGGCGGGATGCAATATTTACAGCATCGCCAATACAGGTGTATTGCATGGTATGGCTTGAACCTATAGCGCCAACAACCACCTCTCCGGAGTTGATGCCGATACCGATCTCTATTTTATCATCACCATGTCGATCCCTGTCCAGATTGAAGTTCTCAAGCGCAGACTGCATCTCCAGCGCACAGGCTACTGCCCTGTCTGCCGGATGATCCATTTTAACAGGCGCACCGAAGAGAACCATGATCTCATCACCGATGTACTTATCAACCGTGCCGCCATGGCTAAAAACAACATCCACAATCATCTCAAAATAACGGTTAAGCATCGCAACCACATCGGTTGCCTTAATGCGACGAGCCATCGGGGTAAAACCACGAATATCTGCAAAGAGAATCGTAACATCACGCAGCTTTCCACCCTTCTCAAGCGTAATCTTGCCGCTCATCACCTGCTCTACCACGCTGGGTGAAAGCAGCCGCTCAAACTGAGCTTTACTGCGGGCATCGTGCTCAATCTTCCTGATCAGGTGTGCGTTGGCCACCGCCATTGCCACGGATTGGACAATACCGACAAAAAGCTGGAGGTCTTTACGGGTAAAAGTAGACACTCCCTTCTGCCCGTCCATATGCACCACACCGAAGAATTCGCCATCATGCATAATGGGAGCACACATTACGGAATGGATACCCTGCATAACCAGTGAGGCGGCCTCTGAAAAGCGTTCATCACTACTGGTGTCGGAGAGAAGCAGTGCGGTCTTTTTCTCCTGCACCTCTTTCAGCACTGATGCGGAAACACTGGCATGATCCTCAACACCATCCATCGTGCGCACCACTTTGGGAACCAGCTTTTCAGTTGACGGATTGAGTAGCAGAATCACACAGCGGGCAGCGCTGAAGATTCGTAGCATCTCGTTGGAAACCTGTTCAAGCACTGAGGCGATACTGTTATCCAGTCCGATGCTCTGCAGAAGCTCGTGACCAAGCCTCAGTTTCTCATAATCAGTACGTAACAGGCCGAGGTCGGAGACCTGCCGCTCAGGCAGGAACCGCTCCACTTTCTCCACGTTAATACGGTCACGTACCTGACTGATATCAGCAATTTGTGAAATATTGACAAGGCTGGCCAGATCATCCTCTTCAGATTCGGCATGGAATACCAGCGTCACCTTACCAAGTGTGATCTCCTCCCCATCCTGAAGTTTATGTTTGGTAATTCGCACACCATCAAGAAATGAGCCATTGGAACTTCCGAGATCTTCGTAGACATACTCTTCTGCCACCTGATGAATGATGGCGTGTTTTTTCGAAACAAGTGCATCATGCAGGCAGATGGTGGAGCGGGGATGACGGCCTATTGAAGTGGTGCCCTCAATAAGGTGGCTGTGTTCTCCGTGTTTATCCCGTACAACGATTTCTGGCATCACCGTACCCTAGTTCAATTCTTATAAGCCTGACAAATATTCGTTTCGCGGTTATTATAGCCACATTATTCAGGAGGAACCAGATGGCCGGGCTCAATATTGTTTTTATTGCATCAGAGGCCGCTCCTCTCGCAAAAACGGGAGGCTTGGCCGACGTTGTCGGCTCACTTCCCCACGCTCTGAAAAAACTGAAGCATCGGGTTACAATTATCCTCCCCCTCTATCGTCACCACCTGGCCAAAACGGGCATTAAAACCAGAGCAACCGGTCGTATCATTGAGATGTGGGCCGACGGTATTCAGCGGCACTGCCCGCTTCACAGCGCAAAAGTTGACGGGATCGACTTCATTCTTATTGAACAGGATGACCTCTATGCCAGGGACGGACTCTATGGCCCGCCAGGCGGTGCCTATGAAGACAACCTGCTTCGCTTCTTTCTTTTTGATCGCGTGGCTCTGGAAGCAGCTGACGGACTTGGCAGGAAAATAGACATCATTCACTGCCATGACTGGCAGACCGGCATGGTTTCACTGTTGCTGAAGACCCAGTATCAGCACCATGCCAATATCGCTCACGCAAAAACGGTCTATACCATCCATAATCTTGCCTATCAGGGGAATTTCCCGGCTGACTGGATACACAGGCTCGGTATCCCCTCACACCATTTTCATCCCGCCGGTTTCGAATTTCACGGCCAGATCAACTGCATGAAAGCAGCGATTGAGTCTGCTGATTCCATTACGACCGTCAGCCCATCCTATGCTGAGGAGATTTTGACTGTTGAGTACGGCTGTGAACTGGAGGGCTTTCTTCAGGCCCATGCATTCAAGCTCTCCGGTATTGTAAACGGACTCGATACTGATGCGTGGGATCCGGCCAATGACAGTTTTATTGAAGCCGGTTACGGCCCCGGAAAGGCCACTGGCAAGAAAAAGTGCAAACAGGCGTTGCAGAAGCATTGCGGCTTTGAAGTCTCAGCCGACACACCTCTGCTCACACTCATCTCACGATTGGCTGAACAGAAAGGCATTGATCTGCTTCTGGCCAATGCGGAGAAATGGATTAAGCGTGGTTGCCAACTGGCAGTACTGGGCTCCGGTGATGCCCGGAATGAGCGTGCACTGCAGGATCTGGCACTCCTGTATCCAAAACAGATGTACTTCTTCCGGGGTTTTAATGAAGCCCTGGCCCGCCAGATCTATGCCGGAGGGGATATCTTCCTGATGCCATCGCGCTTTGAACCCTGCGGACTGGGGCAGCTGATGGCCATGCGTTACGGCACTGTGCCGGTGGTGCGTGCCACGGGCGGACTTAAAGATACTGTTGTCAACTATAACAGCTCCAAAAGCGGTGCAACCGGTATCCACTTCACCAATGCCACGCCCAAAGCATTTGATGATGCGGTCAAACAGGCATGCACGCTCTTCCGCACGCCTCGAATCTGGTCCCGAATCCGCTCCAATGCACTCAAACGCGACTCTTCATGGGATGCTTCTGCTGCCCAGTATCTTAAGCTCTACAAGGCCCTGGCCAGCACATGATTCTGGCAGTAGATGTTGGTGGCACCAATATTCGTACTGCACTGATCGCCAGTCATGGTGGAACAGTTCAGGAGCTGCGATCCCGGGTATCTCTGGGTGACAGGGGTGTTTCAGAAAACGATCTGATTGAAAAGTTGTCTGCGCTGTTCAGTGAGATTATTTCCAGCCATAACGATATATCTGCAATTGGTATCGGTTTTCCCGGCTTTTTCTCTGCCGGTTCAGGTATACTCCTGTCATCACCGAACCTGCCACAGCTCCACAATGTTGATCTGGCAGGAAGGTTGTCTGAAGCAGTGAGCCTTCCGGTCAGCATGCAAAACGATGCGCTCTGTGCAGCCATTGGCGAACACCGTTTCGGAGCCGGAAAAGGGCATGCTAACCTGCTCCACATCACACTCGGCACGGGCATTGGTGGTGGCCTTATTTTAAACGGTGTCCCTTACACCGGTGAAAGCGGCATGGCGATGGAGTTCGGGCATCTGCGTGTTGCGGGCAGCGATTTGCCCAGAAGCTGTGGCTGTGGTGGCAGCGGATGTGTTGAGGCCTATGCATCCGCAACGGCTGTCAGTGCACAATACTTTGAACGCTCCGGCATTCAGACTGATGCCGGAGATATCTATGAGCGTGCCTGCAAGGGTGACAAGCATGCAAAAGAGATTATTGAAAGCGCAGGCCACTGTCTGGGCATGGCAATTGCCCAGGCCATCAAGCTTCTGGATATTCATACCGTCACCATCAGTGGGGGATTTGCCGGGGCATGGCCTCTGCTCCACCCCGCTATCATAAAATCACTGGATACCGAGCTGATTCCGCCACTAAAGGGGAAAACCACTGTTTTGCGCTCTACACTGGATGACACTGCAGGGCTACTGGGAGCAGCAGCGCTTATCAACTGAGCCGGGAGTCCCCGTTTTCGATCCGAAGCTGGTGGTGGCAGGCGTCTCCGGCCACAGGTAAATCACGGGTGACTCTGCAAACTGATGAGCAGCGGGTTAATCGACCGGCTTGCCATCCTTCCAGATACTGACCTTACCATTCTTATAGGTATAGGTACCGTACCCAAAAAGTCTGCCGTCTGAAAATCCACCCTCATAACGGTCACCGTTTGTCCAGAAAATATGACCTATCCCCGTCATATTTCCATCTACGAAATCCCCTTCATAGCGGTCGCCATTGGCAAAGAAAAATTTACCCCTGCCGGTTCTCTTATCATCTGCAAAGTCACCTTCATAGCGGTCGCCGTTGGCAAAGAAAAATTTACCCCTGCCGGTTCTCTTATCATCTGCAAAGTCGCCTTCATAACGGTCACCATCTGCCCAGAAGAATTTACCCCTGCCGGTTCTCTTATCATCTGCAAAGTCGCCTTCATAACGGTCGCCATTCACCCAGAAGAGCGTACCCATACCCGCTCTCTTATCATCCAGGAAATCACCTTCATAACGGTCACCATCTGCCCAGAAGAATATACCTCTGCCACTCCTCTTATCATCTGCGAAATCACCTTCATAACGGTCGCCATTCGCCCAGAAGAATTTACCCCTGCCGCTCCTCTTATCACCCATGAAATCACCTTCATAACGGTCGCCATTCGCCCAGAAGAATGTACCCCTGCCGCTCCTCTTATCACCCATGAAATCACCTTCATAACGGTCGCCATTCGCCCAGAAGAATGTACCCCGGCCTGTCATCTTCCCGTCTACAAAAGTACCTTCAAAATGGTCGCCATTCGCCCAGACAAGGTTACCCCTGCCCGTCATCTTCCCGTCTACAAAAGTACCTTCAAAACGGTGGCCGTCCTCAGTCAAATAAATACTCTGGCCATTCCGGCAGTTGCCCTGAATGCACTCACCTCTCTCCTGAGCATGGGTGCCGGTTGCCGGCAAAAGCAGCAGGGAGAACAGGAAAACAGTCAGGCTTTTTTTCACGACACACACCTCCCCTCACGGTTTATAACTTTATCATAGAAAAACTTCCTGCCGATGGAAACCGTTATTTACCATTCAAGGCTCCAATCACATGACAAAAAAACAAGGCGAGCCAATCGGCCCGCCCATTTCACATATTAACAGAGAGTCTCAAATTCCTAACCGAGATCAACAGGCTCCAGCTTCCAGATATCACGGTTATACTCTTCCATCGTTCTATCTGTTGAGAATTTACCGCTGTAAGCCGTATTATAGATGCTCATCCGCTGCCATCTCTCCTGATCCCGGTAGGCTTCAGAAGCCCGCTCCTGCGCATCAACATAGGAGCGGAAATCAGCGGCCACAAGCCACGGATCATTGCTGCTGCGGATGGCATGGGAAATAGATGAGAAGAGGCCCGGCTCAAACTGACTGAAGTGCCCGCACTCCAGCATCTTCATAACTTCAGTGAAATCCTCATCGGCCGCAATCATAGCGTTCGGATTATAATTTCCACGTTTGGCTTCCACCTCTTCAGCCGTCAGCCCGAAGAGGAAGAAGTTCTCATCACCCACCTCCTCACGAATTTCGATATTCGCTCCATCGAGTGTGCCGATGGTCAGGGCGCCATTCATCATGAATTTCATGTTACCCGTACCCGACGCCTCCTTCCCTGCCGTGGATATCTGCTCGGAAAGATCAGCTGCGGGGCAGATGACCTCCATGGCTGATACCCGATAGTTCGGGAAGAATACAACTTTAAGCTTCTCCCCCACATCAGGATCAGTATTCACCATTGCAGCCACATTGTTGACGAGCTTGATGATCTGTTTGGCCATGTAGTAACCCGGTGCGGCCTTGCCGCCAATCAACACACAGCGCGGTGTCCAGTCAGCCGTATCGCCACGTTTAATCCGATTGTAGAGATGGATCACATGCAACACATTCAAAAGCTGCCGCTTGTATTCGTGAATACGTTTCACCTGAACATCAAACATCGCATCGGGGTCAAAGCGGACACCACACTCTGCTTCGACAACCTTTGCCAGCTGCTCTTTATTCCGGCGTTTACAGGCAGCCCACTTCTCACGGAACAGTGTATCATCGGCATAAGGCTGAAGCTGACGGAGCTCGTCCAGTCTGGTAATCCAGCCATCACCAATTGTTTCGGTGATCAGTCCGGACATCGGTTTGTTGCACCATGCCATCCAACGGCGCTGGGTCACACCATTGGTCTTGTTGTTGAACTTCTCCGGCCACATCGCGTAGAAGTCAGAGAAGAGCCCCTCAACCAGAAGGTCGGAGTGAAGCTGTGCCACACCATTAACAGAGAAGCTGCCGACAATGGCAAGATAGGCCATGCGCACCTGCTGCCCACCGCCCTCTTCAATAATTGACATGCGGTTCTGACGCGCAATATCACCCGGCCATTTTTTAGCAACTTCGGAGAGGAAGCGTGCATTGATTTCATAAATAATTTCAAGAAGCCGCGGTAGCAGACGGCCAAACAGGTGGACCGGCCAGCGTTCCAGCGCCTCAGGAAGAAGTGTATGATTGGTATAGGCCATGGTACTGGATGTAATCGCCCAGGCCTCATCCCACAGCACGTGGTACTCATCCATCAACAGGCGCATCAGCTCGGCCACAGAGACGGTCGGATGAGTATCGTTAAGCTGGAAAACATTCTTTTCAGAAAATTTACTGAAGTCAGCACCATTGTTATGTTCAACCCACTGGCGCAGCACATCCTTGATACTGGCAGATGCCAGAAAATACTGCTGACGCAGACGCAGCTCTTTACCGTTTTCGCTGGCATCATTCGGATAGAGAACCATAGAGATGTGTTCGGCTTCATTTTTTTCCGCCACAGATTCCGGATAGCTGCCTGCATTAAACTCGCCCAGATCAAACTCATCGGTTGCTGCTGATTTCCACAGGCGCAGTGTGTTCACACTACGGTTTTTAAAGCCTGGAATCGGGGTGTCATAGGGGACAGCAAGCACATCCTGGGTATCAATCCAGCGGCAACACTGTACGCCGTTTTCATTATTATACTTCTCAACACGGCCACCGAAATGAATACGCTGCGTATACTCGGGACGCTCAAGTTCCCATACATTGCCGTCTCTTAACCAGTGATCCGGCTCCTCTGCCTGACAACCATCAACAATACGCTGGCGAAACATGCCATACTCATAACGGATGCCGTAGCCGGTCACAGGCAGTCGCAGTGTAGCACAACTGTCCACAAAACAGGCTGCCAGACGACCAAGGCCACCATTGCCAAGCCCGGCATCATGCTCTTCATTAATCATCTCTTCAAAATCAAGGCCAAGGGCATTGAGGGCCTCTGTGGTCTGCTCGTCCAGACCCAGATT
>JAIPJD010000035.1 GCA_021734365.1 Mariprofundaceae bacterium
CGACCGGTTTGATTAGATATGGATAAGAGCATCCATGCCCTTATTCGTTAACGCAAAGGCAAAAGTGTCATTTTGTCTTTGCTCACAAAGCCATGCACAAAGCGTGCATGGCTTTGGCGCCCGTCCACAGGTCGCGAAGATGCGATGAAAATTCATCGCATGCTTAAATTAATTTATTGAGGTCATGTGATGGCTGATTCCAAGGTAACCAAGGTTGTTCTTGCCTATTCAGGAGGACTGGACACGTCCATCATTCTGAAATGGCTGCAGGATACCTATGACTGTGAAGTTGTGACTTTTACAGCTGATATCGGTCAGGGCAGTGAGGTTGAGGATGCAAGGTTGAAAGCAGAGGCGGGAAATGCTTCCGCTATCTACATTGAAGACCTTACCGAAGAGTTTGTCCGTGATTATGTCTTTCCAATGTTCCGGGCCAACGCCATTTATGAGGGTGAGTATCTTCTCGGCACGTCGATTGCCCGACCCTTAATATCCAGACGTATGATCGAAATTGCCGAGCTTGAGGGGGCTGATGCGGTTTCCCATGGCGCGACCGGTAAAGGAAATGATCAGGTTCGTTTCGAACTCGGTTTCTATGGCCTGAAGCCGGATGTGAAAGTGATCGCACCGTGGCGCGAGTGGGATCTCAACTCCCGCGAACAGATGCTGGCCTATGCTGAAAAGAGTGGCATTCCTGTGGAGCGTAAGCGTGAAGGCTCCAAGTCTCCCTACTCTATGGATGCCAACCTGCTGCACATCTCTTATGAAGGCTATGATCTGGAAGATCCGTGGATAGAGCCCGGCAGGGATATGTGGCGCTGGAGTGTTTCACCTGAAGAAGCCCCGGATCAGCCTGAGTATATTGAGCTGACCTATCAGGGCGGCGATATCACCGCTGTTAATGGTGTGGCCATGTCACCTGCCGCCGTACTGCGGGAACTGAACCGTCTGGGCGGCAAGCACGGCATTGGACGCATTGATATTGTCGAAAACCGCTATGTCGGCATGAAGTCACGCGGCTGTTATGAAACGCCGGGCGGCACGATTATGCTCAAGGCCCACCGGGCCATTGAGTCACTCACCCTTGATCGCGAAGCGGCGCATCTGAAAGATGAGTTGATGCCCCGTTATGCCAAGCTGATTTACAACGGATACTGGTTTGCACCGGAGTGCCGCCTGCTACAGACAATGATTGATGCCTCACAGGTGATGGTGAACGGCGTGGTCCGGCTGAAGCTCTACAAAGGCAATGTTATTGTGGTCGGGCGCAAGTCGGATCAGTCACTCTTCAGCGAGAGCCTCTGCACGTTTGAGGATGATGCAGGAGCTTATAACCAAAAGGATGCAGAGGGCTTCATCAAGCTCAATGCCCTGCGCCTTCGTCTTGCTGCTCTGGCAGACAGAAAAGGAGAAAAATGATGAACTCCTATCCGGCGATTAATCGGCTGCTGCACGCACTTTTTGCGTCCATGATTGTCTTCCAGCTTTTCAGTGAGGAGATGATGAAGCGGCCCAAGCTGGTTGATGGCGTGCCGCGTATTCGTACCGACGGGCAGATTTTCTTTTTTGAAATGCACGAATGGTTTGGTATCGCACTGCTGTTGATTGTCGGGCTGCGTGTCGCATTGATGCTCGGCAATGCCGATGAGATGAGACGGCTCATGCCCTATCTCTCCTGCCAGCGCATGCAGGGTGTTTTGGCCGAATTGAAAGAAATTCCGGGCTGGTTTGTCGGTAAACTGCGTGCCCCGGGCGAGGAGGATCATCTCTCGGGTTTTGTACATGGGCTTGGCCTTCTTCTGGCACTGGCCATGGCTATTACAGGCACGGCCATGTTTTTTGGCATGAATGAAATTGACGGTACGATGAATGGTTTTGTCCATATTATGAAAGAGTTGCATGAAGTGCTGGGTGAACTGCTCTGGTACTATGTGATTGCCCATGTAGCGATGGGGCTGTTTCATCAGGTTAAAGGACATCGATCGCTACAGCGTATCTCACCTTTTTCCAGGGAGTAATACAGCCGGTGTACAGAGCCAGTATTGTAACGGTGCTGTTTCCCCGGAGTCTGAACACCTCTATCTGTGTCACCCCACAAGCAGGGGCATAAGCCGATGCGTTACAGTGCTGAAGATAAGATTCTTCACTTTATGATAGCTGGCGGCATGGTCTTTGAGCTCGTTATCGAGAACTGGATGCAGCGCCCGAAACCGGGTGAAACGGCTACGGCGCTGCAGACGCTTTTTTTCGGCGCACATGAGTTTGTCGGCGTCTCACTGCTGGCAATTATTATCACGCGATTTCTGTTAATGACAGGGGATTGGCAGGCTTTTCTGCGGCTGTTCCCCTGGCTGGATACAGGCGGGCGACAGGCCCTTGCAATCGAGCTGAAGCAGGCTCCGTCCGACTGGTTATCCGGGAAGCTGAAAGATACCGGGGAACAGGATTTTCTGGCCAGAAGCGTGCATGGATTAGGGCTGTTGCTGGCGCTTGGATTGGGGTTGACCGGTTTAACAATATTCACGCAACTCTCTCCGGGAGGCACCATGGGCGCTCTGGGCCGTGGGGCCATGGAAGTTCATGAAGTGCTGGGAACCCTGCTGTGGGTGTTCCTCATCGCACATGTCGGTATGGCAATCTACCATCAAATGCTCGGTCACCGTGCTTTGCAGCGTATTTTCTGGACAGAGGATTCGTGAAGCCATGCATATAGCGCTTCTGTTCAAGGCACTGGGCGACCCTGTTCGCCTGCGCCTGTTTCATCTGCTATCGCTTAAAGGTGAATTGTGCGTTTGTCATCTTACCGAAGCTCTGCGTCTACCTCAAAGCACGGTTTCACGTCATCTTGCTGTATTACGAAATACCGGGCTGGTTACCACCCGGCGTGATGGTAAATGGATGTACTACCAACTTGCTGATGATGTGCCTGAGGAGCTGGCCGGTATGCTGGCCCGCTCGCATGAGAGCAGGAGGCAGGCCGAGCAGGATATGGAGCAATTGAACGTATCGCCTGGCTGCTGAAAGATTGAATCTGGCAGGAATGATGCCCTGGGTTTTTCTTTGCATTATTACAGGTACAGGCCTCGGATATCTGTTCCCATCTGCATTTCATGCCCTCGGCGGCATGGAATCGGGTGCGGCACTGGCGATAGTTGCGGGAGTGCTGCCCGAAGTTCCCGTATCAGGGACCGGACCCATGCCCATATCGAGCAGCTTATTAACCAACAGTCACGATAAATAAACACATTTTAGTTGATAGTGTTAACTAAAAATTAAAATCAGTTCATATGTGATGCATACCACTTGTGCATACCATCATTCAGGCACAAAATGCGCCCGCTTTACAGGCGAAAGCCATAAGCTGACCTTATAACCCCGTTCAAACAGGAGAGTAACCAATGCGTAAGTTATGGTTGAATTTGTTGATTGGTTTGATTGTTACAATTTCTTTGGGACAAACGGCAATGGCCCGAACCGAATCAAAAGCTCCCGAGCCGCTCTATCCGGTTCAGGTGCTGCTTGAAGATGGAAAGCGTGAGACGGTCTATCCGTCCGTTGCCGGTGATTTTATCGTTTATGGCCAGCGCAAGAACAATGCGTTCAGCGTGATCCGCGTATCAAAAAATGATTTGCATGCTCAGGGCCGTTCCATTGTTCCGGAACAGCCGCATGAAGCAATCCGCTATGGTGTGGCCATTGAAGATGGAGCCGTCGGCTACATCAGCAATCGTATGGGCCCAATTTCGGCCTGGATGCGACAGGCAGAAGGTGATGGACATATTGCCATTGGTAATATCAGTACTTTTACCGGCGCACTGATGCCGGCAAACCTGAAGGCGTCCTCGAATGGAAAACTGTGGGTCTTTGACTCTTCTCTTGAAAAGACGCGCCGCGCCCGTGTGCTCGACGACTACTTTGATGGATTCAAACAGAGTGAGGTGATCGGCCAGCACTGGCGCATGTATCACTCCGATGCATGGCGCTATAAGCAGGGCTATTATGCTACAAAGACAGGAACAAAAAATAAGTTTCAGGCCCCTGCCCTGTTCCTCTTCGAGCGCAGTTCCAGTCAGTTGATGATGATCCCGAACGCCTTTAACGGAGCCATTTCTCCGGATGCAAAGCGGGTCGTCTTTGTGCGGGAAAACAAAGGTAATTACGATCTGTGGATGCAGGGTGTCAATGGTCAGGGTCTTGTTCAGCTCACCACCAGTGAGTTTGGTGATTTCGAGCCGGCATTCAGCCCGGATGGAAGCAGGATTGCGTTTGTCTCCAATCGCGATACCAGGGGCAATGTCCGCGAAACCTCGATCTATGTCATGGATTTACAAAGCGGTAAAATTGAGCGGGTGACCAATGCGCTGCAGGCAACTGATGGCGGCCCCACATGGCTGGATGACAGGACGATCGTATTCCACTCCAATCGTGACCCAAAGAAGCCTCAGGCGAGTAGTAGTGCGAAATGGAACCTCTGGAAGGTGGTGTTGAAATGAAAATGATTAAATTGCTCTCCGTTATTTTTGCCCTTTCGGCGGTAACGCCTGCGGCACAGGCAGAGGATCTGCTTGATTGGCTTAAGTCTGCATCTAATGGCAAAAAATCAGAACAGGCAACACCTGCAGACCAGGCAACACTGCTTACGCTGGAGCCGGAAGAGTCTGAGGTGTACCCGCAGGTTTCGGGCGATGGCCGCTATCTGATCGTGACTGCAGGTAAGGGCAAAGGCAAAGGGGCCAGGATTTCAAGGCGCGCGGTGGAAAACGGTGATGAGCTCAATATGGTCACTGATGATATCCGGGCACTGGACTCAGCCCGCTGGCATAATGACTCAGTCACCTTCTTTTCCGAACGTGCCGGCGGACTGGGCCTTTGGGTTCGATCCCCGGACGGCCAGGGTGTGGTTCGCCGGGCCAAAGAGCTGAACGGCCAATTCACGCAGCCAATACTTCTGGCCGATGGCAGTGTTATCGCTGTTCGCATTGCAGCTACCGGAAACAGAAAGAGTCGTTTTCAGCCCAGATATGATGATTTTGAGAACTGGAATATGCCCGGCTCCAGGACTGAAATTGTACTCATTGCTGAACATGGTAAAGAAAAGGTTTTAAGTCAGGGTACTAATCCGGCTCTCTCACCGGACGGTGCGTGGGTGGCCTTTTCAATGCCGATCGGACGCAGCCATCATCTTTATATGATGCGTGTCGATGGCTCCGATCTTACCCAGTTAACCGATGAGCGCAGTATTGATGTGCAGCCATCCTGGAGTTCGGATGGAAAGTGGATCGTATTCACATCCAATCGTGCCCTGGCGGATATGCGTAAGTCCGCCAACAATAACTGGGACATCTGGGCAATTGATCGCGATGGCAGGAACCTGTCTCAGCTGACCATGGATGCGGCACGTGATGGCGCACCGGTAGTTGCTGCAAATGGCCGCGTTTATTTTCACTCAGACCGGAAGATCAGCAAAGAGATGAAAGGAATGCGTCAGATCAAGGGTCGTACCGGCCAGTTTCATATCTGGTCGATTGCCATGCCGAAGTAGCCTCTGCTACAGTGGTTGATAAATGGAGGGTGGTGATAATTCACCGCCCTCTTATTCCTGCTCAATAACTGTATTAAGCCGTTGAGAGAAGGACGGGTTGGCGCTGCTTAACGGAAGCCGGACTAAAAACAGAGCCCCTTCGCCTACCCTGCTCTGAACACTGATAGCACCCTTATGCGCCTCGACAATACGTTTGCAGATGGCCAGTCCTAATCCGGCACCGCCACCCTTGTTCCGGACTCTGGATTCATCAGCGCGGTAGAAGCGGTCAAAAAGGTGAGCCTGATGCTCTTCAGGGATACCCGGACCCTCATCCTGAATGCGGATGATAGCACTGTCATCTTCCGCATGAGCGGAAAGAGATACGGTAGAGTCTTCCGGTGCATATTTGAATGCGTTATTAAGCAGGTTGAAGATAACCCGTTCGATGTGCCCTCCATCCCCCATCACTTCGAGATTATCCTGAACATCAATACTCAGATTGATATGATTTTCAGCAAAGAGAATCAGATGATGCTGTGCAACCTCCTGCAGCAACAGGGAGAGATCCACCTGCTCCTGAGCCAGTTCCAGCAGCCCCGCATCAGCACTTGCCAGAGTAAGCAGGTCATTAACGATGCGCTGCATTCGCTCGATAATATCCAGATGCTGCTTCAGCAGATGCTTGTACTCCTCTTCGCTGCGCGGGTGTCTTAGTGTGACCTCGACCTCTCCTTTGAGGATGGTAACGGGAATACGCAGTTCATGGGAGGCATCGGCGGTGAAGCGTTTTTGAGCCGTGAAGCTGGATTCAAGATCTGCGAACATTTTGTTCAGCGCCTTTACCAGTATATGAATCTCTTTATCCTGAACATCGGATTGCAGCCGGCGACTCAGATCACCGGCAGCAACGGCACGCGCTGTTGCGGTGATCTCGTTAATTGGCTTTAAAGCTTTACGGGCCATGATATAGCCCGCCACGCTGCTGATCAGCATTGAGAACAGCCCGAGCACGCCTCCCAGCAGATATAACCACTTAAAGAAGCCCTGGATCTCACTGGTGCTGCGTCCAAGAAGGATAACGGCAACGACATACCCGGCCCGGTGAACGGGCATGGCAACAACACGGATATTATCCTTATTCAGCAGTGAACGTGTTGACACAAAGATGGTGGATTTACCTTTCATGGCACTACCGAGAGCCTTGCTGATCTCATTGCCACCCTTGCCGATCAGGGTACTGTTACTGGCAAACTGGACAATGCCGTTGGAGGCGACCAGTTGTACTGAGCCATGAAAATTTTTGGAAAATTCATTCAGATGGAAAGACCAGTAGTGAAAACTGGAGTGTTCCAGCTTATCAACCACGCTCTGCGCCTGCCCGTATAAGCGCTCATCGACTTCATCATAAACCTGCTTGGAGAGAATGAAGTAGATGAGGATGCCGAGAATAATCAGAATCGCAAACTCCACCACGATATAAAGCATGGCCAGACGTCCACGAAATGTGTGAAAAACATTCGAGTGGAATCGGGTCAGTATGGAGTTCGGACTAAATGAAGACAGAAGCGTATCCAGGTTCAGGAGTGTGGAGCATTATCGCTTAGAATATAACCCTGTCCGCGCAGTGTATGAATCAGTGCAGGCTCGAAGCCTTTATCAATTTTTGTGCGCAGATGGCTGATATAAACATCAATGACGTTGCTTTCCGGGTCAAAATTCATGTCCCAGACGTGTTCACCGATCAGCGTGCGAGACAGCACCTTGTTGGGATTACGAAGAAGGTATTCAAGCAGTGCGTACTCTTTGGTGGTTACACGAATCGCTTTACCTGATCGGGTCACCTGCCGGCTCATCGGATCAAGCTCAAGATCTGCAATTTTCAATGTTGGTGTTTTTGTCTCTGACTGGCGGCGCAGGAGTGCACGCACACGGGCCAGCAGTTCTTCAAAAGCAAAGGGTTTAGCCAGATAATCATCTGCCCCTGCATCCAGGCCTCTCACCTTATCCTCAACACTGTCGCGGGCAGTCAGCATCAGAACCGGTGTGATAATACCGTGCTCGCGAATCTCCCGGCAAACCTGCAGGCCGTTCTTCTTTGGCAACATCAGGTCAAGAATGATCAGGTCATAATCATTCACCTCGGCAAGGAATCCCCCGTCTTCACCATCAGCGGAGACGTCAACGGCGTGCCCCTCCTCCTGCAGCCCTTTCTGGATGAACTGGGCAACGCGTTCTTCATCTTCAACAACCAGAATCTTCATGTGCCCCAGTGTAGCAGCAAGATGTCTGTTTCGTGAAGTGGTGTTGTATCTTTTATATCCTCTTCTCTGCAAGTAGGGTCATGCAGGGGGTGTCGTATGTACTATAAACTGCTGCAAAAGGAGCCGCTTTACAGGGGGTTCTTTAAGCTGGATGCCTATTCAGTCGATCATGAGTGCTACGAAGGGGGCAATCAGATCATTGCCCGTGAACATCTGGAGCGGGGAGATGCAGCCGCAGTCCTTCTCTATGATCGGACCTCAGATGAGGTGCTGCTTATTGAACAGTTTCGAATCGGCCCGGCCGTGCGGGGTGATGAGGCGTGGCTGGTTGAGATTGTAGCCGGTATGATCGATCCGGGGGAAGCACCGGATGAGGCCGCTCGACGGGAAGCGGTGGAAGAGGCCGGATTTGAACCGTTTGAACTGCATCATATGGGCAGGTACTACTCGACACCGGGCGGATCATCAGAGCGTATAGATCTTTATCTGGGGCTTGTTGATCGCAACAGACCTGTGGGTGATGGTGGCGGTATGAAGCATGAGCATGAGGACATCCGTCCCTTCTGGGTTAGCCGTGAGCAGGCGATGGCATGGCTGATGAACGGCAGGATCAATTCCGGAGCCCCCATGCTTGCGCTTCTCCTTGCTTTTGGTACACAAGGAAAAATTTCAGAACTTTCATAATACATTTTTCCCCTGTCGTGGCTGGAGTGCTCCGGTTTCAGGCGTTGGTCAGCGAAGTTCTGATGCAGTATATTCCGGCAACACTATTTTCGGAGCATACATTGAACTTACCGGTTTCTGAAACTGCAGCAGAGAGCAGCCTGCCCACCGATCCGGTTGCAGCGGATGCCCTGATTGGCGTACCGCGACAGCAGACCAACCCATCACGCTGGCGGGGTGAGCGGTGGCCTGAATTTGTTCAGGCAGCGGAGCTGCAGGGTGTTGAAGTGCGTCAGCGGTATGCCGATACCGGCATGTACATCACCGATGCCGGAGGATTGGCTCACGGAATGCCACATGGTGTTGTGGTAGCCAGATCTGCCGGGCAGATCGCTGCTTTGATGAAAGTTGCACAACAGTTTGCAGTGCCGGTTACGGTTCGTGGTGGTGGCTTGACTACAGAGGGCGAGTCGGTGGCTTTTGGTGGAGTCCTGCTGGATATGACGGGCATGAGCCGTCTCCTGCATGTCGACAAAAACGCACTGACAGTGCGCACGCAGGCGGGCATCTTCTGGCACCATCTGGCTGAAGTGCTGCGGCGCGATGGCCTGGATTATATCTCCGCACCACTTAACCTGAGCTCATCGGTGGGCGGCACGCTCGGTGTGGGCGGTATTGATGTGAATTCATCCAAACATGGATGCAGTGCAGATCAGGCCATCTCACTACTGGTTGTAACGCCAACCGGCGAAATCGTTGAGTGCTCCGATGATGAAAACCATGAACTGTTTGAGCGGATCGTTCTGGGTTATGGCCAGTTTGGTATTATTATTGAGGCGACCCTGAAAATCCGCCGCTACACGCCTCTGCGTATGCACTATTTTTATTACGCCTCCCTGAAGCCGTGTGTTGAAGACCTGTTGATGCTGGATGCTTCGCAAGCATGTGATTATACAGGCATTTTAACCATGATGGATTCTGCCATTACGCTGCTGGTAGCTTTTGACAGTGATGCGCGTGAAGCTGAATTTTTGCGACAGGTGAAACCGGAACTGCGTGGTCATGGTGAGCTGATGTTTGCCTTGCGCCTGGCCGCAAAATTTTCATGGCGGCCATGGAAGTGGAAAGAGGTGTTGTTTCTGTTGCGCCGAAAACGGGAACTGTTCCCCGACCTGCAACCGGCGCACCATATGCAGGAAGGCAGGATGCTGGATCGTACCGTTGTCTTCTCCCGCGCGGTATGGAAGCACTGGGGTAACCGCCATATGGTGATTCCTGATCTGGCCACCAACAGGGATAAATTTATTGAGGCCGTTGAACGCGGTAACGCCGTATGCCGAAAATATTTTTCCTGTTACACGCTCTATTGTGTGGGCATTCGTCTGCGGGATGACCACAGAGCACACTATGAGCTCTCCAGTATTCCAGCCGATGCAGAGGGCTGGGCCTATGGTTGTGAGTTTGAGCCGATGTATAACGGGGTGGAATATAGCCGGGACAGGTTACAGTCTTTTAAGAATGAGATTTATGATATCGGGGTTGAGCTCGAAACCAGTTATTACCGTTTTGGCGGTATGATGAAAGGCTATATTCGCAGGGCACTGGGTAATGAGGTGGTTGAGAAACATCTGCAGCTGAAGCGGGAAGCTGACCCGGCCATGATATTGAATCGCGATGTGATTTTCTGATGCCATCATTCTCTGATTGCCACGGCTGCTCCCTCTGCCTGCTCTCCTGCCCGATGTGGCTACAGTGGCGGGATATCCGATTCAGTCCACAGGGTTATGCCAAAGCGGTACAACATGGTGCGGATATTCCAGAGATGCGTGAGGCACTCTCCGCATGTATCCAGTGCGGAGCATGTGACCTGCTCTGCCCTGAAAAGATTGATCTGACAGGTATGATTGCAGCCATCTGGCAGGAGGCCGGGCTGACTGATGTTTCACACACATCCGTTCCCGACAGTTTTCCCCTCAGTTGTGACCCGGCGGTTCAGCAGAATCTTGGCCCGGATGACTTTTACGTTATCGATGCACGCACCTTCCACACCCGGCATGCTGAGCGGGTAAGGCATTACGATGCACTGAGGCATGCAACAGGCTGCAGCATGAATCTCGATCTGCATCGCATGGCAATCCCGACAGGTATTGGCAGCCTGAGCGATAGCCTTGGACAGTTTGATACCGGAAAACAGATCGAGTGGCTGATTCAGGGGCGCAGATTTAATCGAGTTATCGTTGAAAACCGGGCTGATAAAACCATGCTGGCAGAGATTACAGGCAAGCCGGTGATTCATGTGTCGGAACTTGTTGGCAGCTAAGGGTAAAAGCATGAATAAACCAGATTCACCACAAAGACACAGAGGCACGGAGAAAGACAAAAACATAAATGATGCTTTTCCTCTGTACCCCAAGGTATCCTCTCTGGCATCGCCATTCATCTTATGCCTCTGTGCCTCTGTGCCTCTGTGGTATTCTCTTTCTTTACATTTTTATCGCTGGAGTATTGTTAAGCATGCGTAGTGTTGATGTCGTCATCGTTGGCGCAAGTCTGGCTGCGGCGGCGGCTGCCAAGCGGCTGGTGGATGCCGGTCTGGAAACGGTGATTCTGGAAAAACAGCTTCTCCCGCGCCATAAAATCTGCAGCGGTATTCTGTCGCCACGCGGACACCGGTTTCTGCTTGAGAATTTCGGCCCACTGCCTCGTAATGTGCTGCATGAACCCACCTCCTGCAGGGGAGTTACATTTCATTTCCCCAGTATGGTTTCGATGTCGATGGACTTCTTTGGCGGAACCACACCGCACCTGCACCGGAAACATGCCGATCACTGGGTGATTGAGCAGAGTGGTGCAGAAGTAATGGATGATACCTCCTTTCTTGCACAGAGAGAGCTTGATGATCATGTGGTGGTGACGGCACGCAAACGGGGTGGAGAGGCCTTTGATCTTAAGGCCCGTTACCTGATTGGTGCGGATGGCCCGGTATCACCGGTATTGCGTTCACTATACCCCGATTATCACAAACAGATTCCGATGTTTTTTGTCGGCCAGAAATTTCATGAAATTATTGATTGTCCGCTTGATGAAGCCTATTTCCATTTCTGGTTTCACCCGGATCTGGGGCACTACACATGGAGCCATGCCCGTGATAGCCGGCAGATTGTTGGCGTCGGTTATAAGATAGGTGACAAGTTCCACGACAGGCATCTCCATGTGGCCAGATATTTCGAAGAGAAGCATGGGGTTCGCCTGAAGCCCGCCGATGATGACCATGAAGGCTGCTCTGAAAATTTCGGCCCATCACTGATTAACCGCTATGTGTTCGGCAAGGGGCGTGTACTGATCACCGGGCAGGCAACCGGTTTTCTGAACATGATTGGTGAAGGCATGAGCTGCGCACTTCATTCCGGTGCTATCGCCGGTGAATCGGTGGTCGATGCGATGCTGCGCAATCGTCCGGTGCAGGATATTTACCGGCAGAATATCGCCTCTGAAGTACGGCGCACAACCGATCAGTGGAATCCACTGAAGATTGCATTTGCAAGGCCACATGAAGCCGACTTTCCCAAGGCTCTGATGGAAATGCCGATGGGAGATCGTATTAAAGTCATGCGGGATATCTGGTCTTTTCTCAAACTGTACAAGGAGTTCAGATGGGGCCGACAGATTATGGCAATCAGCGCGCAGCGCCTGTTACATGGTGATTATTCACGCAAGAACTGGTTATGAAATTTCAGGGTGTTCGGATTCCAGTGTGGGATTACACAGTTGAACGCATTTTAATATTCATAAATGATGTTGGAATGTTATTAATTCCGGACGGCTGCTTCCGGCCAAAAGCAGACATACGTTCGAGTCCTACTTGGGGAGCCAATCCGCGACAGTAACAGGCACTATTTACCCCTATTAACCCCTGGAAGTGCAAAACCACGACTACAAGCTATAATAAATCCCACGGGGAGTTTGGGTCATGTATCCGTAGACCCCCGTGTTACTGAAACGGGTGCGCTCTCTCTTTTCAAATTTACTTGCAGATATAGGGAAAAATGGCTCTAAAGGAAACTATCGAAAATAATATTATTGTAGTGCTAGCGGCAGCAGTCATCGCTTCGGCAGGAGTAACCTTCGCCGTAGTCAGCTACAATAACAGTGAAAAATTAGCACACCTTGAACAGAGCCATGACTTTGAAATAAAGAAAATGGAGTCAGAACTTGCATCAATAGAACGAGATGTTCCGGGAATAAAGCATTTTGATATTAGAAATTTATATGTATCTAATCATGCAACTCAAACAATAGATAACAACCTTAATTATTTCGAAGATGATAATTTCTATGCCTCAATTTCAGATAAATACTGGAAATATAGTAAAACTAGTGAATTAGGATTGGCTGAGCTAATTGAGGGGGAAAAAATTGATTCTTCTCTGTTAAAAAAAATCGCGAAGAGTCACCCGATTCACCTATGGAAAGCCAGTGAATCTTTTGTTATGCATGGGCAGGAAGGGAGAAAAAATATATTATTTCCATATATAGTACTTCAATATCTCTCATATTCTTCCATAGAGAAGCTGATAAATATTGGCATCTCTGAGGCTCGTAAGCATAAAGATAACACCACAGATTCCAATGAGAAGAAAATGAAGAAATCAGTGACAAAAGATAACCTTAGATCAGCTATAAAGGAAACGTTTTACAATGATATTACCGGGACATTCTTTTCCTTTCATAATATGTTGATTTTTGACATGACTATGTCTATTAAAAACATATCTATAAAGGTCAAGAAAATTCAAAAAATAGGCGATATTCTCTACAGTCAATACGTTTTAAAATACTCAGATATAAAAGTTTCTGGAGAAACCACGGCTGTATATATTCAACACGAACTTATGGTTATAGCGGATAGAGATGGCCTTTATTTAATAAAAATAGTTTTGCCATCAAGAGAGCCAGAAGTAAGAGCCGATGTTTACTCTAAAGTAAATTCATGGTTGGCAAGTGTTAAATTATTGAGAAACTAACGATACAATAAGTTATATAGGGAAAATAAATCCCGAATACTTCAAAACCTGAATGACCTATTCTACAGCAACTACCTCGATCCAACGGTGCCCAGTTTTGTCCGGACAGGGGAGCCAATCCGGGACAGTAACAGGCACTATTTACCCCTATTAACCCCTGGAAGTGCAAAACCACGACTACAAGCTATAATAAATCCCACGGGGAGTTTGGGTCATGTATCCGTAGACCCCCGTGTTACTGAAACGGTGGCAGGACTTAGCCACTTCTCCGTAAGGTCATTAAGTTGCTGTTAATAACATCAATAGCTACGACAAGTTATGATAGAGATTAAGAGGTCATAAATGAGCTACTCTGCAATAGTTTACAAGGTAATGATTGCATCCCCTGGCGATGTTGCTTCTGAAAGAAATATTATTCGCGAAGTCTTGTCTGTTTGGAATGCTATAAATTCAGAAGTAAATAATTGTGTGCTCTTGCCTGTTGGATGGGAAACTCATTCATCCCCAGAAATGGGAGATAAACCCCAATCGATATTAAACAAACAAATATTACATGATTGTGACTTATTAATCGGCGTATTTTGGACACGCGCAGGAACTCCGACAGATGAATATCCAAGTGGTTCTATTGAGGAAATAGAAGAACATATTAAGTTAGGAAAACCTGCAATGCTCTATTTTTCATTAGCGCCAGTTGTACCTGATAGCATTGATCAAGAACAATATAATGAACTAAAGAGATTTAAGAATTCATGTCAGTCGAGAGGCTTATATGAAACATATGCCAATCTAAATGATTTTAGAGAAAAATTTAGCCGGCATCTATCAATAAAGATTAACCAACACGATTATTTTAAAAAAAAACATACAATAAATGATGATCAAATCACCACTGCGGAAGTAAATCTTCCAAAAATTCCTTCCTTATCTCGCGAAGCTGTCACCATTTTAAAAGAAGCCTCCCAAGATCAGCATGGCTATATATTACATTTGCAAGTGATCGGTGGAGAATTCATTAAGACCAATGGAAAAGACTTAATAGGAGACCAAGGCCCAAGAACAATTGCCACGTGGACTGGAGCATTAAATGAGTTGGAAGGATTGGAGTTGGTTGTGACAAAAGACCCTAAAAGGAATGTTTTTCAGCTGACAAGGAAAGGGTATGAATTAGCGGATATGGTAAGTCAGTGATTATTACAATGCTAATTGATGATTAAATGCGATTATGACTTATTGTTTTGCTTTTAAAGTCAATCCCGATGGGATTGGAGTTATTTCAGATATGAGGCTTTCGATTGGAGAGTCTATTGAGGATTTGACGGTTGCAGATGACTATTACCAAAAAGTATTTAATCCCACTTCACATAGTTTTGTTGCCATAGCTGGAACCATATCTCACATAAAAAAAGTTTTATCTGGTCTAGATTCAGTAATGAAAGCTGTTCCTCCCTCCCAATGGTATGAACAATTTACGAAATCTTTGCGAGAAAGGTACGGTGAACTAATTTCAGAAGGATATTTCTCAGACTCAAATTCTCCGGATGTAGCCTTAATCTATGGGGATTTATATAAAAGGCATGGGGGAATGAGAACTAGGATAAGTAAGTTTGTATTCACATCCGAAAACGGCAAACCAACAATACTTTGCACACCTCCCGCACATAAAAGGCCAGTATCGATTGGTTGGAGTAGCAAAGGTCAGGAATTATTAGAGGGTTATGCATATGAAGCAGCCAATGAGTTTGCTAGTAGGCCGGCAAAGGTCAAAATTGTATCTAGGGGTGAATTAAAAAGGAAACTTGGATCACATGCTCCTGAATCGAATGATGCAATTGGAATAGAATTTGACACATCTGGAGTAAGAGATTTCACCTGCTTAAAAGAGTTCCGAAGAGTTTACAATGAGTTAAATAATACTGGTTCACAAGCTGTATGGATAAGCCCAGTCTCTATGTTGGCTTCAGCTACGCTATGCGGGATACAAAATGGAATGCAGCATGCTCGCCTAGCGAAAATGGAGGGACATGAATGTGTAGGTAACAATTGGAATATAGCCATTGTTACATCCCGTCACGGGTTTCATATTGTGACTCATGAAGAGAAAGATAAAATTCAACAATTCATTCAGCAAAATTCTTATCCATGAAGGGCCACTCAGAGTTGCCGAAGTTAGCATCTGAATGAACAATATTCGTAATGGCTAGATTATAAGAACCGCCTCATTCCAATGGTGCCCAGTTTTGTCCTGCTCGGGGAGCCAAGTAGGACTCGAACGCATGTCTGCTTTTGGCCGGAAGCCGTCGTTCAACATGGGCATTCTTCTCTCCCAATTCCAGCACTAAGTTCCGAACACCCAAATTTCACTGCCTGACCTCTGCTGGTCGGGCTTACGTCCCGGGCAGGGAGATGTCAGGTTTTTCACCGTGATTCAGCATATGAATCTGGCACTCCTGATTCAGGAATGGTTTAACCGCCTGCCTTGTCGATGTGATCCAGTCGTTCTGCTCTGCTGTTGCGGCATTGAAAAAGATACGGGCAGGTGTTCGCCCCATCTGTTTGAGTTTCCCCAGCGTTAACAGGGTCTGGTTGATGGCGCCGAGCCTGCAGCCGACGACCAGCCAGATTTCGGCATCGGGTATCGCGTTGATCCAGTCACTCACCAGCCAGTTGCATGTGAGCGGAACCATCAGGCCGCCCACTCCTTCGATCAGACATATCTCTGTTTTGGAAGCCTCTGCCTCACACCACTGCACCAGCTCTGCCAGATCAATAGCCTGACCTTCTGCTGCCGCAGCCTGTGAAGGTGCAGCGGGAAGATGGTAGCGATAGCGGCTGATCAAATCCGCATCGTCCAAGCTTTGGGCCGCGAGCAGGGCATCAATATCTTCGTTGCGACCGGCTTCATCCAGACCGCAGGCGATCGGTTTGAGGGCTTTGGCCTTTTTTCCCTCGTCCAGCAGAGCGCGGATCACAGATGCTGTGACCCATGTTTTCCCGGCCCCGGTATCGGTTGCAGTAACAAAAATCTTTCTGCCCATGCTCAGGTGGCTCCATCCAGCTGTATGGGAATGACACGCCCGGCGGGCTGATAGCCTGCCTCTTTGTACCACGCCTGTGCGTAGAGTGCTTCAAAGGTGGCATAAACACGCCCGTCTTCCGATCCGTGTTTTGAGCGGTAGATTGTATCAAGCTGCCTGAGAAGCGCCCGCCCATAGAGGCCTGAGGGACGGCCACGAATAGCAGCCGATGAGGCGCCGATATTTTTAAGTTCACGAACCAGTGCCATGGTGTCCGGGTAGGTCAGTGTGAAGAGGTCGGTATCTGTTACCGGAAGTTCTACAGCAAGCTTCATCAGTGAGTCACCGAGTGAGGTGACATCCGGAAACGGGAGCACAAGCCCTGCACGTTCGTTGGATATCTCCGCCAGTGACTGCCTCAGCTCAGAAAGTGTTCTGCGGCCAAAGGTTGAAAAGAGCATCAGTCCACCGGGGGCAAGCACCCGGCGCATCTCCTGCATCATCAGTACGGGGTCAGCTGCCCACTGCATGGTAAGGCTGGAGCAGACAAGATCGAAACTGCCGTCAGCGAACGGGAGATGGCAGCCGTCGGAAACGATATGGTGCCGTTTCCCATGCCAGGGCATACGGCTGCTGTGAGCCCGGTTTGTGTGCCTGACCATGCTTTCGGAGAGGTCGAGTGCGGTAATATCCGCTTTTTTAAAACGCCGGCTGAGCAGACGTGTGAAATAGCCGGTGCCACAGCCGATATCAAGAATGCGGCGGGGATCAA
>JAIPJD010000036.1 GCA_021734365.1 Mariprofundaceae bacterium
GCGGTTCAGATGATGGGCGAACGGCTGCACGGCATGCGGGCGGCAACCCGCATGCTGATTGAGCGACTGAAACTCTATGATGGTGGCGAAGGCAAAACGGTCAGTATGGAAGTTGTCGGTGACCTGCTCGGCGAGCGGAGCCCTGAAGATATCGAGGCTTACTGTCATGCTGTTGCCTTGCGGGAGAGCAGTGCACTGGCGCTGTTAAGAAGGCTTGTGAATGAACAACAGGTCTCCGAAGTTCAGGTGTTGAGCTGGCTTGGCACACGCATGAACCAGCTGTTGATGTATTGCTGGTACGAGTCACAACATGAACGCAATCCGCTGCAGAAAGCACGGGTATTCGGTGATGCCCGCAAACGTGTACCTCAGGAATCAAAGCGGTGGAAGGGGAGCGAACTCTCCTGTGCACTGAAACGTATGGTGGAGGCCGAGAAGCTTATCAAGGGCGCCTCGGTGGAGACAAAGCTGGTGGTGCTGGAGCGGATGACGCTTGATCTTCTTAAAGAGCCTGCCAGATGAGTCTCCCCGAAAAAGTGAGGCCGGACGGGCCGGAGTGGCTCGAATTTGAACGGAAACATCTCTGGCACCCTTATGCATCAATGAAAAACCCGATGCCGGCCTATCCTGTAAAATCAGCTGCCGGTGTGAAACTTGCCTTTGAAGATGGCAGAGAGGTCATTGACGGCATGGCTTCATGGTGGTGCGCCATTCACGGTTACAATGTGCCTGAACTGAACCGCGCTGCCCGGTCGCAGCTCTCCAGAATGGCCCATGTCATGTTTGGTGGCCTGACCCATGAACCGGCTGCAGGGCTGGCCGGAAAACTGTTGTCCATAGCACCGGCCGGAATGGAGCATGTTTTCTTTTCCGATTCCGGTTCGGTATCGGTGGAGGTGGCGATCAAGATGGCTCTGCAGTACTGGCAGGCGCAGAGCCGGGATGAGAAGCACAGGCTTTTAACGATCCCGCATGGCTATCATGGCGACACATTCGGTGCGATGAGTGTTTGTGACCCTGATGCCGGCATGCACCATCTTTTTACAGGCGTGCTGCCGAAGCAGCTGTTTGCTGACGCGCCGACGGCCGGAAATGATAACGAATGGGATGATTCACAAATTGCGTCATTTCACTCCAGAATTAAAACGCATCACAATGAGCTGGCTGCCGTGATTCTTGAACCGGTTGTGCAGGGAGCCGGCGGTATGCGTTTTTATGCACCGGAGTTTTTACGCCAGGTGTGTCAGCTTTGTGATCAGTACAATGTGTTGTTGATCCTGGATGAGATTGCTACCGGCTTCGGGCGAACAGGAGCCATGTTTGCCTGTGAACATGCCGGAATTGAGCCGGATATCATGTGTGTGGGCAAGGCGCTGACCGGTGGTTATATGACACTTGCCGCAACACTGTGCTCTTCCAGAGTAAGTGATGGCATTCATGCCGATTTTGAGGATAACAAACACTCCGGTGTGCTCATGCACGGGCCAACATTCATGGCTAATCCTCTGGCCTGTTCAGTGGCGATAGCCAGTATTGATCTGCTGCTGAATTCACCCTGGCAGCAGCGTGTTCGGGATATCGGCCAGCAGCTGGAAAGAGAGTTGGCCCCATGCCGCGAAATGGCAGGAGTGGCGGATGTCCGCGTCAAAGGTGCAATAGGTGTGGTTGAGATGAAAGAGCCGGTGGATATTGCAGCAGTTCAGTCTCAACTGATTGAGCGGGGAGTATGGCTGCGCCCCTTTGGCAAACTTATTTATACCATGCCGCCGTATGTAATCACCGCAGAGCAGCTCTCCAGAGTTACTTCGGCGATGTGTGAGGCGGTAATATTCTCTTCTAAGCGGGTATAAACGCTGCTGAAAATGAGTGTTCCCCTTTTCGCGGGATTCCCTTAATGGTGCTGATAGGTAGATAATTCGTGTTTGAATCGACGCATGGAGCGCTAAAAGATGAACATGACAATATATGCTGCATCTGTGGCTGAGTAGAAGATGCCGCAGCTGATCATTAAGAACAGGGAAAAGGACTGGGAGATTGAGCTCGGTGATCGCACAAGAATAGGGCGGGTACTGGAGAATGATGTATGCCTGCAGGATGCCAACATCTCCAGACATCATGCAGAAATCGTCTATGCCAATGGCGGCTACCTCTTTAAGGATCTGGGCAGCAGCAACGGCTCATATATAAAAGATATACGTATTACTGAAAGGCCTCTGGGTAACGGTGATGCAGTACGGATTGGCAGGACAATCCTGACCTTTATCGAAGACCCTGCAGATACAACGCCGGCCGGGCTGGTTCGCATTGCCAGCAAACCCATATCTGACCGTGCCATTCAGGATCGCATGGAGGTCGGCGTAGAGAGTGCCTTCACCCCTGCCAGTCTGATCACTGACGATATGGATTGGCGTGAAGATTATGAGAAGCTCCGGCTGGGTAACGAGCTGCTACAACATGTTGGGTTGCAACGTGATCTCGGGGAGACTTTAGACACTATTGCGAGCAAGCTGCTCAAGATTTTCCCGGCCGACCGATGCGCGATTCTTCTGCTTGATTCCGGGACGGATGCGCTTGTACCGATGGCTGTCAAGGTGTTGTCGGGGGTTCCGAAACACATGTCGATTTCAGAGTCGATTCTGGAGGAGGTGCGCAGAACCCATTCGTCACTGTTCGTGGCGGATGTGACTGCCGACGAACGGTTTTCACAGTCTGCCTCCATTCTTGTGCAGGGGCTGCATTCTGTTCTGTGTGCACCGATTATTTACAACAACCATTTTTTCGGCGTCATTCATCTGGACAGTCAGAAGTCAGCCATGGTTTTTTCGCGCAAGGATCTCCAGCTGATAACAAGCCTTGTAGCACGTGTGGCAACGATTGTTGCCAATACCAAACTGCTGCAGTCCATTGAGCAGGAGGCCAGGGATAAGGCGCAGCTGGAGCGGCTGCTTCCACCGAGTGTCATGCAGAAAATCACGGGTGGGGAACTCAAGCTGGAAAAGAAGGGCGGGAAGCTTAAAGAGGTCACCATCCTCTTTGCCGATATTCGCGGTTTTACCAACATGGCGCACAATGCTTCGGCTACGAATGTGGTGGAGATGCTTAACGAATATTTCGAACTGATCGTCAGTATTGTGTTTCAGTATGGCGGTACAGTTGATAAATTTATTGGTGATGAAGTGATGGTTCTCTTCGATGCTCTTACCGATGTGGAGTATCCGGCCGACCGGGCGGTCAAGTGTGCATTCCATATGCATGGTGCGCTTGATCTGTTTAACAGAGAGAGGGAAGCCAGAGGGGAACAGTCGATTGAAATCGGCATAGGCATCAACACCGGAGACGCGGTGGTTGGGATGATCGGATCAAGCCAGGCGATGCAGTACACCTGTATCGGCGACACGGTGAATATTGCCGCCCGCCTGACCGGCATGGCTGAGCCGAAGCAGACGATTATCTCGGAAGAAACGTTCAGAAACCTGAAGCTGAAGCCGAAGCACAGCAAGTTGCCGCCCGCCTCGCTGAAAGGAATAGACAGAGCGATTCAACTGTATTCCGTATGGGAGATGGTGACCGATACAACCCGCAGCCATTAAAGGCTTTCAGGCAGTTTTATTCGGTGGTTTCTGGCAGATCGATGGCCTGAATCGGGGTTGAGCGGACAGTATTCATATAGATCAGGCCACCCTGTGGCCGATCAATATCCGCTTCATTAAAGAGAAACTCAAATACCTCATCGGCTATTTTTGTCTCAACAACAACAGTTAAAACAACTTTCTCGGTCTTTTCACCGATACCGCGTTTAATCAGGGGAGAACTTTTGCCAATACCACGGGCAAAGTGCTGGTTGATGGCCTGCAGGTCATATTTCTCACGCAGTGCTGCCGCACCCTTTGCGGCATTGGCCTCGGGAACAATACAGGTGATCAGTTTCTGCCTAGTTGCCATGGCCCAGTAACCTTTCCAGAATCTCAGGTGCAATGTGGGTTGCAGCCTTTTCAAGTTTGGTCATGTAGATAATGCCCATACCCGGCGTATCCAGATTTCCGGTAATGTACATGCGCTCAAAAATCCGGTCCGCCTGATCGTTGGCCACTATGATATTGATAATCTCCTTCTCAACATCGATGGCCACACTCAGAACACCAAGAAGTTCATGGATGCCGCTGCCCTTGCCGTAGTGGATGGTTGCCCCCTGGGCACCGGCCTGCTGGGCCGCCTTTACGATCTCATCGCCCAGACCACGCTGGACAACGCAGGTGATAAGCGAAACATCGGTTAAGACGGTGATATTGCTATCGCTCATGTCGCCTCCTCTACTGTTTTGGTTACGGGGTTGTCATGCTGCTGGTGATGGCGTCTGATCTTCCACTGCACCCAGAGCCCCGTGCCCAGCACGGAGATAATCGGACCGATGGATGCCAGCGCCAGAATACCAAAGCCTTCAACCGCTTCCACTGCATTGCCCAGCCCCAGCCCCATGGCCAGCACCAGCGGTACGGTAATCGGGCCTGTGGTGACACCGGCACTGTCCCACGCCACGTTAACGAACTCCTCGGATGAGAGCCAGGTAAGAATCAGTGCAAGCCCGTAGCCGGGAATAATCAGCCAGGTCAGTGGCAGCGAAAAGATAATTTTTGCGACACCAAGTGCAATGCCGCAACCGACCCCGACAGAGACGGCGTACAGCAGCAGGCTCTTTTCAAAGGCGCCGTTGGTAAGGGTCTGAACCGTAATTCCCAGAGCGTTGAGTGCCGGCTCAGCCAGTGTGGCTCCGAAGCCGAGAAACCATGCAAAAAGAAGCACAATAATAATGCCGAGCCCCCAGCTGTAGTAGGGGGAGGCTGCGATATCAGCCATTGTTGCGAACGAGGCAGGCAACAGGGAACCCGACTGCTCTCCCAGACGCGAGAGACCATGCTCCAGCCCCAAGTTGAAAATGATCATGCCGAGCACACAGAGCACAATACCGTAGATAATGGTTCCTCTGTTGCGAAGGCGTTCCCTGAGAATGTAGTGGAGTACAATCACCAGAAATGCGACCAGAGGAACAATGGCGCGGATACCGGAGGATATCTCCTGCCATGGGCTGGATTCCAGCCACGGCGTTCCCCCCGCTGCTGCTACAAGGTGCTGTGCACTCCGGGTGGCTGCAACAATCTGCTCCGGTGTGGTAACGCTGCTGACAAACAGGGCAAGCAGGATCACGGCAATAACCGGGAAGAGGGAGGCGAGTGTAACAATGCCGAGTCCGGCCAGCGGAGATTTTCCCTTACCTGCCGTGGAGGCAATGCCGATACCGAGCGCAAGCACCAGTGGTACAGTAACCGGACCGGTTGTCACCGCACCACAGTCCCATGCCAGACCGAGGATGATGGAGAGCTCAGGATCGGAGGAGAGATAGGCTGTCAGTCCGATCAACGGGAGCAGAGTGAGATAGATCAGCGGTTTCAGGCTCCAGCCGTAGAGCAGGCGTAGCGTTCCAAGTACAGCTGCCAGACCGACACCGGAGCCGACGGCCAGAACAAGTGCGGTGCTCCAGTCGTTCAGCATGGTGTAGAGATAAGGGGCGTTTTCAACCACTACGATGGAGCCTGCGGCTTTCAGGGCTCCAATAGCGGGCTCGGCAAAAGTAACACCGATTCCCAGCAGCAGTGCGATCAGCATCACCAGCTTCAATGAAGCCTTTGCCGGGAGTGTTTTGCCGATCATTTCGCCAAAGGGCATCAGCCCGCGTTTGAGCCCCTCCATAAAGAGCATCAGGCCGAGCATAACAGCAAACAGGCCGATAATGATGCTCTCCGGGATACTCACCTTCTGATGCAGGATAAGAATCTGGAAAAGCAGCAGATATACAGCCAGAGGCAGCACAGCCCGCATCTGCTCGATGAAACGGACGCTGATATAGGGTTGGAGCAGGCGATAGATATCGAGTGACCGGAGGCTGATGTTTGCAGGCCTTGGAACAACCATGTTGCCGTGGCTGTCCGGCTTTGCTTCAGGCACGATATCGTTATAACTGACAATGTTCTGCTTTACGGAGGTTTCCCGGACCAGGGCTCCAAAGCGGATTTTTCTATTGCCTGAACTCATGAAACCCCACGCCACTAAATTCTCTCAGTTTTGTCTGCACAATCGCCAGTTTATACGATTAACACTGATGAGGTAAGTGCCTGGATTGTGCGGGTTTCAATGACATCGTATCGGGACGGGCTAGAGTGTCCCGATGCCGAGTAGAACTTCCGAAGAGATGCTAAGCACCCGAAACCATGATCGTAATGTGGTGGGGATGCGCTATGTCTATCCTGTCATTTCAAGACGTGCAGGCGGTGTCTCCATCGGTATCAACCTCAATCCCAACAATGCCTGCAACTGGCACTGTGCCTACTGCCAGGTGCCCGGTCTGCTGCGCGGTTCGGCCCCGGAGATTGATCCGGAGCAGTTGAAGGATGAGCTGACAATCATGTTGAATGATCTGCTGCATGGCCCTTTCATGGCTGAACGGGTGCCGGAGGATTGCCGCAAATTGTGTGATGTTGCCATCTCCGGCAATGGTGAACCGACCAGTTGCCGGAACTTTGACGAGATTGTCAGGCTGATTATTGGAGTGATGCAACAGTTTGGATTAAGCGATGACGTGAAACTTCGCCTGATCACCAACGGTTCCTATCTCCACAGACCGAATGTCCAGGCTGGACTTAAGCTGATGACCACACTATTTGATCAGAGGGGGGGCGAAGTCTGGGTAAAGGTCGATTCAGCAACCGAAGCAGGGATTGAACGTATCAATGGTGTGACTGCTACACCTGAATTGCTGTTTAAACAGGTCGAAGCTGCGGCAAATCTCTGCCCGACATGGATTCAGACCTGCATGTTCACATGGGATGGCAGCGAGCCTTCAGAAGATGAAGTGAATGCCTATCTGGCTTTTCTGCAACGATTGAAAGCTGAAGCTGTACCGGTGAAAGGGGTGTTGCTTTACGGGCTGGCGCGCCCTTCACTGCAGCCTGAGGCGAAGCACTTAAGTCAACTCAACGAAGTATGGATGCAATCGATGGCCGGCAAAATCGGGGCAATGGGATTTGATGTAAAACTTGCACTCTGAATGAGCAGGGGTGACCCGGCATAAAACCCTGAACTGTTTCCTCTCTGATGTGTGTTAGAAAAGGTTTGCATGCCTCATTTTCTGGCGCTATGGTTCGCCGCCCTATAAAAAGGTAAGTTAAATAAAGAGGTAAGCAGGATTTATGTCTCTGTCTGTGGAAAAGAAGAACGAAGTAATTACAAAATTTGCTACGCATGAAGGTGATACAGGTTCACCGGAAGTGCAGGTGGCACTGTTGACTGAGCGCATTAACGGCCTCTCAGGACACTTTAAGGACAACCATAAGGATCACCACTCACGTCGTGGTCTGCTGAAGATGGTTGGCCAGCGCCGTAACCTTCTGAAGTATCTGAAGGGTAAAGATTTCAATCGTTATCGCAGTCTGATCGATACACTGGGCCTGCGCCGCTAAAAATTCCTGAAAGGCGATCCAGCACGGGTCGCCTTTCTTTTTTCTCTTTTCCCGTTTTTTTCATTTTCACAGATTACCCCACTGACAGAGACATGAATCCTGATAAAAGGATTTGAAAATATGTTTAATATAAAAACAACCAAAGCGACCGTTGGTGGCCGCGAAGCAAGTTTTGAAACAGGACGCATTGCCCGTCAGGCAGGCGGCTCTGTACTGGCCCAGTATGGCGATGTGATTGTTCATGTGGCCGCGACCGCAGCCAAAACCCCGCTGCAGGGTGTCGACTTTCTGCCGCTGACTGTCCACTACCAGGAGAAAACCTACGCAGCAGGCCGGTTTCTCGGGGGCTTTTTCAAGCGTGAAGGACGTCCTTCTGAGAAAGAGACACTGACTTCACGCCTGATCGACCGCCCGATCCGCCCGCTGTTCCCTAAAGGCTATTTCCACGAGACTCAGGTGATTGCAACTGTTGTTTCAGCTGATGAAGACAACAACCCTGATATTGTAGCGATCAATGGCGTATCTGCTGCACTGGTTATCTCTGATGCTCCATTTACTGAAGCCATTGCAGCTTCACGTGTTGGCCTTATTAATGGCGAGTTTGTTCTTAACCCGACCTATGCAGAGATGGAAGAGTCTGAACTTGATCTGATTGTTGCCGGCACCCGTGATGCTGTGCTGATGATTGAATCAGAGGCCAAAGAACTCTCTGAACAGCAGATGATTGATGCGATTATCTTTGGTCAGCAGGGTTACCAGCCGGTCATTGATGCTATCGAAGAGCTGGCGAAAGCTGCCGGTAAAGAGAAGATGGCCATTGAGATTGCAGGTAATGATGCTGTTCAGGGTGCTGTCAATGCGGCCTTTGAAGCAGATGTTCGTGCTGCCTATGCCACTGTCGACAAATCGGCTCGTGCGGCAAAAATTGATGCTTTTCGTGCTGCTGCACAGGAGAAATTTGCCGGTAGTGAAGATGCACCGGGTGAGTTTACTTCCAATGATGTTACTTCCGCGGTAAAAAACCTGGAAAAGAGTGTGGTTCGCCGCTCCATCATTGATGGCAACCCTCGTATTGATGGGCGCTCAACCTCGGATGTTCGTGCGATTGACTGTCAGGTTGGCGTGTTGCCACGTACCCATGGTTCGGCTCTGTTCACCCGTGGAGAAACACAGGCACTGGTGACCATCACGCTGGGAACCGAATCCGACATGCAGATGACTGAGTCTCTGGAAGGCGTTAAGAAACAGCGTTTCATGTTGCATTACAACTTCCCGCCATACTCTGTAGGCGAAGCACGTCGCTTCGGCCCTCCGGGTCGCCGGGAAATCGGCCATGGCCGTCTGGCGAAACGTGGTGTTGAAGGCGTTTTACCGAGCATGGAGAAGTTCGGATATGCAATTCGTGCGGTTTCTGAGATCACTGAATCCAATGGTTCTTCTTCCATGGCTTCGGTTTGTGGTTCTTCACTGGCACTGATGGATGCAGGCGTTCCGATTAAGGCGCCGGTTGCCGGTATTGCCATGGGCCTGATTCTTGAGTCTGACGGTTATGCCGTTCTTTCCGATATTCTGGGTGATGAAGATCATCTGGGCGATATGGATTTCAAGGTTGCCGGAACGAGTGAGGGTGTGACCACGCTGCAGCTTGATATCAAGATTGGCGGCCTCACCCGTGACATCATGAAGGAGGCTCTGGCTCAGGCCAATGCAGGCCGCATGCATATCCTGGGTGAGATGGCCAAGTGTATGACCGAGTCACGCCCTGATGTGGCTGATCATGCGCCTCGCATGTTTACCATGAAGGTGAAGACGGACAAGATTCGCGAAGTGATCGGTGCCGGTGGTAAAGTGATCCGTGGTATCTGTGAAGAGACTGGTGCCAAGGTTGATATTGCTGATGACGGTACCATTACTATCTTTGCCGTGACCGGTGAAGCTGGTGAAGCTGCGAAGAAGATGATTAATGATATCGTGGCTGAAGTTGAAGTGGGTAAGATCTACGAAGGCAAGGTTGTTAAGATTATGGACTTCGGCGCATTTGTTCGTGTCATAGGTCAAACCGACGGCCTTGTTCATATCTCACAGATTTCTCAGGAGCGTGTTGAGAAGGTGAACGACGTACTCGAAGAGGGCCAGATTGTTCGTGTGAAGGTTCTGGAAGTTGATCGCAGTGGCAAGATTCGTCTGACTATGAAAGACGTTGATTGATTGAATCGCAAAAGGCGTCCTGCCTTTTGCTTTAATCGCTTCGGCGGCGCATGTCCGCCTGCGCTTACGGCTTCACGATGTTCAGCCGCCGCACATCCTGTGCGGGAGGGGTTATCCCACCCAAGGATGGGTGGCTGGCGAGCAAGCGAGCCAGTGAGTGGAGGAAAACCGCGTTTTTCCTGAAGCGTCATAAGCAAAAGGCAGGATAGCCTTTTGCGGATAGATCGATACCAAAAGAGGTGGGGAGACCCGCCTCTTTCTGGTTTTAGTGTTTAAAGATATTGTCTGATGGGTGGTGGTATTGACTTCTGCTTTTGTTGAAGAGACACAGATTCCGAATGGGCCGTTGGTGGTCAGTCATGCCATGCCCGATGCACAAAGCGTAGCCATTGGTTTTTTTGTGGATACCGGCAGCCGGGATGAGGATGAGGGGCAGGCTGGTATTGCGCATGCGCTGGAACACATGCTGTTTAAGGGGACTCAGACTTTAGATGTTCACGCCTTGAGTGAGCGTTTGGATCAGCTTGGCGGCCATGCCAATGCATTCACCTCACGGGAACGGACCTGCTTTCATATCCATGTGCTGCATGAGGACTGGCAGGAGGCGTTATCGCTGCTGACCGAGATGATGCTCAAGCCCCGCCTTCCTGAAGAAGAGTGGCTACGGGAACGTGAAGTGATCTTCTCCGAGATGAGTATGGTGGACGATACGCCTGATGAGTGGGTCTATGATCAGCACATGCATGCACTGTTCCCGGGCCAGAGTCTGGGACGCCCGACACTGGGAACAAAAGATGCCCTGAAAGCGTTATCTCACCATGATCTGAGAGTATACCTGGAGCAGAATTACAGGCCACCACGCCTGCTGGTTGCCGCTTCCGGACATCTGGATCATCAGCTTCTGGTTGATATGTTAACCGACATCACATGGCCCCTCGCAGAGGGTGGACGTGTACGCGACAAAGCTGTGATGCAGCCGCAGGTTCAGCTGCTTGAACGAAGCTTTGAGCAGGTTCAGCTGGTTGCGTCATTTCCGGGTATTAACAGCGCTTCAAGCCAAAGACCTGTTGCATGGCTGGCCAATCAGATGCTGGGCGGGAGCATGAGTTCCCACCTGTTTCGTGAAGTACGGGAAAAGAGGGGGCTGGCATACAGCATCGGCTCACATCTTTCGACCCTGAGTGATACAGGTGTGTGGAGCATCAGTGGCGGTACCGATCCATCACTGCTGCCGGAATGCCTGCATGTCATCCGTGATACCATTGATGCTTTTGCATCCAGTATCTGCGAAGCGTCACTGGAGAGGGCAAAGCGTCAGATGGAAGTGCAGTTTCGTATGGGAATGGAGTCGGTTGAAGGGCATATGCTTTACCTTGGCGGCCGCCTTGATGAGGAGATATTGCTGTCACACACGCAGTGGGTGGAGAAAATCAGAGCGGTGCAGCCGGATGAGATCAGGGCATGGGCCGGAGAAAAACTGGCAGCAAAACCGATGTGGAGCATCTGCGCTTCGGAGCATGTACTACAGACAGTTGAAAATGTAGGTTTCGCCGATGTTTAAAGCTATTCGTGAAGATATTCGCACTGCATTCGATCGCGATCCGGCAGCCCGATCGACCTGGGAGGTCGTTACATGCTATCCCGGCCTGCATGCCATCTGGATGTATCGTCTGGCTAATATATTCTGGCGTAACGGCCTGCACTGGATAGGCAGGTTTATTTCCCATATTACACGCTGGCTGACCGGTATTGAGATTCACCCCGGTGCAACGATTGGCAGACGTTTTTTTATCGATCATGGTATGGGCATTGTCATTGGTGAGACAACCGAAATCGGTGATGACGTAACACTTTACCACGGTGTGACGCTTGGCGGCACTACGTGGCAGAAGGAGAAACGTCATCCGACCCTCGAGCATGGCGTGATTGTCGGTGCGGGTGCCAAGGTGCTCGGGGCTATTACCGTGGGTGAGCAGAGTCGAATCGGTGCTAATTCCGTTGTGCTAAGGGATGTTCCGGCTCATTCAACAGTGATCGGCATTCCCGGAACTGTTGTAGGAACGACTGAGTCACTGATTGAAGACGGCAAAATTAATCTTGATCACCATCTGATGCCAAACCCTGTTGCTGAGGCGATTAAGCATGTACTACAGCTTGTGGATGATCTGGATGAACGGGTTGATCGGCTCCAGCCCGGCACTTCCGGCAAGGAGTCAAAGGCTGACATTCAGCTCTCCGAAGATATGAAAAAAGAGCATGAGAAGCTTGATCGTTTTCTTGGCGGCGGTGGTATTTAGAAGCTTGTAGCGCAAAACGGCTATACTTGACTAATATAGTCCGGTATAATAATGTCCCACCTGTTCACATGGGTATCTCCCATAGAGAGGTGATGTTATGCGTTTAACCAGTAAGGGCCGTTATGCTGTTTCTGCAATGGTTGATCTGAATAAAAATTGTAAACATGGGCCGGTAACACTGGCATCAATTTCTGAACGACAGTTTATTTCACTTTCATATCTGGAGCAGTTGTTCAGAAGGCTTCGTGAGGAAGGTCTGGTTGAATCAGTGCGCGGACCGGGTGGTGGCTATAAACTGGCCAGGCCGGCCAGCGATATTGTTGTGTCTGAAATTATCACTGCTGTGAATGAGACGATCCGCACAACCCTTTGTGAGGATGGGGATCGCGGTTGTCATCAGGGAAGCCGTTGTGACACCCATCAGCTCTGGCATGCTCTTGGCAAACATATCTACCGCTTTCTGGATACAATTACACTTGAAGATGTCTGTGCGCAAAACATCTATCTGGATAAAATCGAACTTGCTCCGATTGAAAACTACATACCGGGCCCTGAACCTGTAGTTATGGAAAGAGTCCGTGCAGCGGTATCTTGATTATAATGCAACAGCTCCGGCAACTGATGAATCGTTAACCGCCTTCACTGAGGCGTCCGGAACTGCGTCTGGAAATCCATCGAGCCTGCATTGGGCGGGAAGGGCAGCCCGTAAACTTTTGGATGATGCCAGAGATGGCGTGGCTAAATACCTGAATGTTGAGTCGGGTTCTGTTGTGTTTACCTCCGGCGGTACGGAAGCCAACAATATGGCGATTCATGGCTGGCTCTCAAGACAGGAACCGGGGAAAATTGTTGTTTCAGCCATTGAACACCCTTCCATATTGTTACCGCTCGAATCATGGGCCGGGAAGCCCGGGTGGGAAGTGGTCTCCGTTCGCCCAGACAGAAATGGTGTGGTTGATGCAGAAACCTTTTGTTCCCATATTGATGCAGAGACACGACTGGTCTGTCTTATGCTGGTTAATAATGAGACCGGCACCATTCAGCCGGTTGAAGAAGTTGTTGAACATTGCCGCGGCCGTGAAGTGGCGACACTGGTTGATGCCGTACAGGCACTGGGGAAGCTTCCGCTTGATCTGTCAAAGCTGGGGGCGGATTTTGTGTCACTCTCAGCCCATAAGATTGGTGGCCCCAAAGGCGTAGGCTCCCTGATCGTCAGACGGGGACATAAACTTGAGCCTCTGCTTCAGGGTGGTGGTCAGGAGCGTAAACGGCGTTCAGGAACAGAGAATGTCCCGGGTGTTGCCGGCTTTGCAGCTGCATTGGGAATACTTGATTTCAGTAATGTTTCAGCTATTCGAAACGGCTTTGAAGAGAGGCTTGCAACCGCCCTGCCTGAGGTGATATTTTTTTCACGGGAGGCCGGAAGAGTTGGAAACACATCCATGTTTTCGATGCCCGGACTGGATGGTGAGACGCTGCTGATGCAGCTGGATCTGGCCGGGTTTGCTGTGGCGTCAGGATCGGCCTGCTCATCAGGCAAGCGGGATGCTTCCCATGTGCTTCTGGCTATGGGTGTTTCAGATCTGCAGGCACAAAGCACGATTCGGGTCAGTTTCGGACCGGAACACGGTGTTGAAGATACTGATGCCCTGATTGGTGCGCTGGTAAACATTCGTGAACGGTTAAAAATAATGGCAGGAGCATCCTGATTCATGGAGCTGATTGATGAATAAGCGTGAGTTAAAGCAGGCTACAGAACCCGATATTGAGCTGACTGAAGCTGCATGCGAACGTATTCGTAGTGTGTTGAAGAGAGAAGGTAAACAGGCTCTCCGAATAAGCCTGAGCGAGGCGGGCTGTTCAGGCCTGGAGTATGTGCTTGATTACGCTGACGCTCCGGCTGAGGGCGATATGGTTGCCATGCATGACGGTTTCCAGCTCTTTGTTGATTCGGATGCCTACCGGAAGGCTCTGATCGGGCTAAAGATTGACTTCCAGCAGGATCTGCTTTCAGCCGCCTTTGTTTTTCACAATCCGAACAAGCAGGGAGAGTGCGGCTGCGGCTCATCTTTTTCGGTCTGATTTTTACCTGCCTCCTGAGTATGGTTGTCTGTTTCCGTGGCGGGCAGGGATGTTTTTCTTCTGTCAGTTTGATGTTTGACATTGTAAGCTTCAAGCGCACCGGATAACTTCTGTTTCCCGAGCCAATGATCGGGGTCAGTCACAATCAGTGCCAGCCGGCTCCAATAAGAGGGGGATATTGATGTCCTATCTACTGCTTTCTATCTCCGGCCATGACCGTGCAGGAATCGTTCGGGATGTGTCGGAAGCTCTGCTTCATCTCAATGCCAATATCGAGGATTCGTCGATGACTGCACTTCGCGGGCGTTTTACCATGATGCTGATTGTGAAGCTTGCCAAGGGCGATGGCGTCGGAGCTCTGAAGGCTGCGCTGGCGGAGTTGGAGCAGCGAACCGGATTAACGGTCCAGTCTCAGCGTATCAGTGCCGAAGAGGCGATGGTTATGCCTCAGGAGCCGGACTGTGTGGTGACGGTTACAGGTGCGGACAGGCCCGGGATTGTTCATGAAATCACGGATGTACTGGCTGTTAACGGGGTCTCTATTGTCGATGTATCAACCCGTTCACGTGAAACCGGTGATCGGGGTGATATCTATATGATGGCGCTGGAGGCTTTTTCTGGCGGCAAGGCTGAATCCTTACGTGCACCACTGGAGGCGGCGGCGAACAGACTTGGTGTTGATGTTGAGATCCATATTCTTGATGAGGCTGTTATTTAGGCTTCATTTTCGACTTTAACCGATGCGTACCATTCTAACCCAGCCGGATCACCGGCTGCGTGAAATCTCTAAAGCGGTGACGGAGTTTGATCCGGGGCTTGAGCTGCTCCTGGTAGAGCTTGAAGCGCTCATGCGTGCCGGCCCCGGAGGTGTGGGGATCGCGGCCCCGCAGATTGGCGAGCTTCAGCGTGTTGTGATTGTCGATTGCAGGCGGTCAATGCGTCCATGCAAAAATCACGGGCTACTTCAAATGGTCAACCCGAAAGTGATCGAAGGGTCAGGGAATGTGTTAGGGAGGGAGGGGTGCCTCTCCGTGCCGGATTGGGTCGGCATGGTTCCCCGGGCAAAAGAAATTCAGGTTTGTTATCAGAATCCGGAAGGTAACAGCTGTAAGATTGAGAGCAGTGGTTTTGAAGCCAGAGTAATTCAGCATGAGATTGATCATCTCGATGGTATTCTTTTTACAGACAGAGTTGTATCCACCAGGGATCTGGTGCGGCGTCTGCAGTCAGATACTTAGCCAACGGTGTCAGGTTTATTCCCCATGCCGGTAACCATCTGCATGATCTTCGCACGCTGTTTCTGGGCGTGCTTGAGAAGCTTCTCTTTAAAAGGCGGGTAGGCCTCAACAACATTCGTAAAGCTGGAAAGGGGAATGTGGGCCACCAGTGCCTCTGAGACGGCCATAATATCTGCCGGGCAGGTTGCCTTGCGAAGGGCTGAAGTATCACCGATCAGTTCGCCGGGCTGAAGTATGCCGATAGGTTGATATTTATTGTTTTTATCATTCAGCATGAATGCCACTTTACCCCGGACCACCATGTCGACAGCATCAACTTCCTGCCCTGCCCGGCGTATCAGCGTGTCAGGCTTGTAGCGTTCAACTTTTGTCATTCCAGCCATATATTTACGCATATCCAGCGGGATATTCTGCAGCAGTTCGTGTGAGGAGAGACTGCTGGTTACCTCGCGGAAGTTTGCCTTCTCTTCGAGAAGTTTCTCAGCGGCCGGGTTCTTAATCAGGCAGGAAAGCAGCTTTTTGCGGGGCAGCTCAACGATGGTTGAATCTCTGTTGGCAATAATATCGGCATTCCGGATTCCGGGATTCAGAAAGCAGGCCTCACCTACAATATCATTGGATCCGATCAGATTATGCAGTATGATTTTACCATTGTCCCCGGGGACAAAGACGGCAATTTCACCATCAATCACCAGCGATAATGTGTCGCCCCTGTCGCCGGCATGGTAGAGGTAGTCACCCTCTTTGATTCGTTTCTGATAGAGCCTGATCCAGATTGATCCAAGTGCCTTACGGAGTATTTCACCAAACTCGGTGTTCCCTTTCTGTTCAGACTCAGCCTTTGTGACACGTCCAATCTGGGGGAACTCTTTCAACAGGGCGGAGGCTTTCTCCGGCGAGTGTTTGGATAGCAGGGCATGAAGTCGTTTCAGGGCATTGGCAGCCGTTGTCTCTTTCCCCTCCCTGATAAGCAGTTTCGCAAAGTGGAGGAGATACTCTTCGTTTTCCGGATAGATACTGACCAGATCAGCATAGATTTTCATCTCCTCTTCCCGTTTATCGTCGGTTGCAGGAGAATCAGGACTCATCTTATCGAGATTCCTTTTCAGCACTCTCTTTCAGTGTTGAGAGGTGTTCTTTATACATGCAGCGTTCAATCGTCAGGCTGGGTTGCTCCTGAAGATCAACTTCTCTTGGAGGCACTTCATTGCCCTGGCTGTCGTGGGTAATGAGAACCTGAGGCCTCAGAGGCCTTAAGGGGCGGACTCGAACAACAAGAGCGACATCACCGGAATTAAGCTGCACGTAGGTTCCAACCGGGTAGAGGGAGATGGATTCAATAAGTGCTTTCAGCATGACCGGGTCGAATGCTTTTTTATGGTGGTTTACAAGATGCCGGATGGCATCACGGGGGAGGAGACGATGTCTGTAAGGCCTGTAGTGAATCAGTGCTTCAAACATCGATAGCAGGCCGATCATGCGGGCACTGTACGCGATGTCAGATCCCGAAAGTGCCTTCTGCGTATTCCGGTGCCAACCGGCCGGCGATTACGATGTAAACCGGCCACCCGTTACGATCCAATCCGGCCACCTATTCCGACGCCAACCGGCCACCCTGTGAGCGGGTAGAAATGTAGCCCTGCTGGACAATTTACTGA
>JAIPJD010000037.1 GCA_021734365.1 Mariprofundaceae bacterium
GACGCTGCATGTAGACGGCTGGCACGAGCCTGCGGTGGAATGCTGCTTTCCAGTAGTTTGAACAGAAGGGGTGGCATCGTCCGCCAGCCCTGCTATGCGGTGCAGATGAGATGGCACAGTTTTTTATATGGCAGGGCCGCTATGGGTGCAGGTAGCGGAGAAGCATCTGTTATTTATCAGGTTGACCACAGGGGCATGCACAGAGTCCGCTAAACAGAGGTAAAAACCGCGCCTTAATATTTTATTGACGTTATGTCATGATGCGCCTGTTATCAGGTTTGGCGGGGGAAAAATGATGCGTATTTTACTATTGGCACTGATAATGACGGCTTTTGCCATGCCATTGGCCGTTCAGGCTGCTGACGCAACGCTCGGAGAAAAGACTTTCACGAAGCGGTGTGCCGTGTGTCATAATCCCCTGACTGCACAACGTAAAATCGGCCCGGGTATGGCCGGGGTGTTCGGGCGCGAGGCAGAGAGTGGTATTGGCAAGCTTACCGAATCCAGGCTTCATGAGTGGCTGCAGAACCCGAAATCGCTGAAGCCCAATACCCGTATGCCAAAATATGGCCCTATGCAGGATGCTGGGCTTCGACAGGCCGTTATCGATTATCTTAAGACCCTGTAAAGACTATATATTCAATACTGAAACCGGTGTTATCATAACACCCGATTTTTTTGTTAAACATAGGATTTCTACATGCCTCAATTATATAAGAGCATAAAGCCTTTCTTTTTGCGTTTCGCCTCCATGCCGCTGGCCATTGTTTTGCTGATGGTTCTGGCCATCGCATCAATGATCGGAACCGTGCTGCTGCAAAATCAGGAGCAGGCCGATTATCTTACCCAGTTCGGGCCGGTCTGGTACTGGGTCTTCAGAGGCCTCGGACTGTTTGATATGTACCACGCCTGGTGGTTTATCGGCCTGCTTGGCTTTTTGATGACATCGCTGTCCTTCTGCCTCTGGCACAACGTGCCGCGCATGCTCAAGGAGATGCGCTCCCGCAAGGTGATGCTCACCGGCCATAGCTGGAAGCGAATGCAGCATACCCACGAGATAACACTCCCCGGCAGCAAGGTGGAGGAGGTGGCCGGGAAGGTGGAGAAGCTTACCGGATGGCAGTGGCTTACCTATCAGGAGGAGGGGTTCACCTACCTGCGTGGAGACAGGGGTCGCTACCATAAATGGGGCTACATCCTTGTGCACTCTGCACTTCTGGTCGTTCTTGTTGGCGGCTGGATGAGTGTACAGTTCGGGTTCCGGGGGAATATGGCAGTTCCGGAAGGCGGTATGGAGAGCCGAATCAGCTATGTAAAGGGGACCGGCACCGAATCTCTAAACATGCCGTTTGAGGTGCGCTGCAACAGTTTTGAAATCAGTTTCTTTCCAACCGGGGCTCCGAAAGAGTTCCGCAGTAACCTGACGATTATTGATCAGGGGGAAGAGGTTCTTACCTCTGATATTATCGTAAATGAACCGCTCTACTACAAGGGCGTGAGAATTTATCAGGCATCATTTGGCGATGGTGGTTCAAAGGTGGGGTTGAAGCTTTTCAGGCTCGATGGCTCCAAACGGATTGATATTGCCAAGGGTGAAGTTTACAAGACTTATACCGATGCTGAGAGCGGCATCTCTATGGAAATCACTGATTTTAAGCCTTTCAATGTCGAAAATATGGCAGCACCGGGCCAGCCGAAAAAATTCCAGGATATTGGTCCCGCAGTTGATTTTATTCTGCGCGGTCCCGGGCTGAAGCCGGTGAAGGTGCGCAGCTTCATGAATCCTTTCATCGTTAATGGGCAGAATCAGGGCTCGCTGATGATGGTCTCCATGTCCGGAGATAATCGTGATTTCCAATCATTTTATCTTGGGCCCGACCTGACCAATCCCGAGGAGTGGGAGCTCTTTCACGCCTTTGGCAAGAAGGCTTCCAAAGCCGCCGATGGTGACGGTATTGAGGCGTTCAAAGCAGCTATCAGTGAAGTTTATGGTGATAAGGCACCTGATGATTTTCAGGACCTTGGCATACGCACGCTGCAGGGTATGGAGGCGCTGACGAACATCCCATGGCCTTTTGTTCCGTTGCTCGATGATTATGATCAGGTCTATTATACAGGGCTCCAGCTTGCCCGTGACCCCGGTATGAATGTGGTCTGGAGTGGCAGTGCTCTATTGGTTATCGGGCTCTGCATTATGCTCTACGTTTCACATCGTAAGATCTGGCTGGTGATAGAGGCTCGGGAGAAGGGTGTGCGTATTCGTGTTGCCGGTCTGGCAAATCGGAACCCGATCGCTTTTGATAGAGAGTTTAATGATCTGTTAAGAGAGCTGAATGATAATCTCGGGCTTTCACATCAAGGAGAGTCAGCATGACAACAATAGCATTGCCTGGTTTTTTCGGCGGTATCCAGCAGGGGCGTATCGCCCATACACGTTTCTGGACATATATTGGATTTTTATCCGGTGCCGCAGCGTTAGCGTATTTTGGCGATAGCGGTTACGATGAAGATGCTTTTCTGCTGCGCTTTTTGAGTATGCAGGGTGTGATCTGGGGCGGTGCAGGGGCACTGCTTGGTTTGGGCCTCTCTTTTATCATGAGCAAATCCGGCCAGCGGAGCTCATCTTTCGCAGAAAATACGGTACCATGGTTTGATGGCCTGCTGTTGATGACGCTTTTGATGGCACTGTTCACACTGCTGGAGCCTCATGCAGCACTGATATCCTATGAAGACCAGTCCAATCTGATATCCGGCAGAATCGTGATGGCGATGAATCTGCTGTTTCTGTTTTCAGCAGTCTGTTACATCATGTACCTGTTTGCACCCGAGTCGTTTATCGGAAAGATGGCGACCATGGCCGCCTGGGGCGGTGTCTATGCAGGTGGAACATCACTGCTGTTGCGCTGGTACGAATCTTATCTGTTTCTGGATGGTGATATCGGGCATGCACCGGTCTCCAACCTCTACGAGGTATTCATTCTTCTCTTCTGTATCACATCAAGTATTTACCTGGCATTTGAGCGGCGCTATCAGGCCAAGGCGTTGGGCGCCTTTGTCATGGTGCTGGTTTCTGCAGGCATATTTTTCGGCATCTGGCTGGATTCGATCGGGCAGGCTGACATTAAGCCGTTGGTTCCGGCACTGCAGTCTTACTGGATGAAAATTCATGTGCCATTGAATTTTGTCGGTTACGGGGCTTTTGCTGTTGCCTGTGCTGCAGGTATGGCCTGGCTCTTCCGTGAACGTCTTGAACGCAAGGGCAGTGCTGCCATGTTGAAGATTTTTCCATCGCTGGATCAACTTGACCAGCTGGCGTATAAGTCTGTCGCTATCGGCTTCCCCGCATTCACACTGGCGACTATTCTGGGTGCTGCCTGGGCTGCCGAGGCATGGGGTGGTTACTGGTCCTGGGACCCGAAAGAGACCTGGGCACTGATTGTGTGGCTCTTTTATGGTGCCTATCTGCATGTACGAATCTCCCACGGATGGAGTGGCAAAACTCTGGCGGTGTGGGCCGTAGTCGGCTTTCTGGTCACGGTGTTCTGCTTTGTTGGCGTGAACATGTATCTCTCCGGACTTCACTCCTATGGTCGTCTGGCCTGATTTGAAAAGAGGGTGAATCATGAGGTGCGCACGGTGTAAGATGATGGTTCCTGCTGCAGGGCTGCGACACCCTGAATTCAGGAATGCACCGCACTCCATTATCAAGAAGATTTTTTGAACTATCCACTGCTGGCACTTGATGCCGCCCCCGGCAGGGGGAGCGCTGTTCTGCTGCTTGCGGATGGAAAACTGTTTGCCGCAGAGAGTGAAGGGGACCGGTCTCACTCCCGGACACTTGTTCCGATGCTGGAGGGGCTTTTGAATCAGGCTGGTCTCGGCTGGCCCGATCTTCGCATGCTGGCCCTTGGCATTGGGCCGGGATCATTTACCGGGCTGCGTATTGCGGCCGCAACCTTTGCCGGCATCAATACGCCACTTACTTTACCACTGCTGTCGATTTCATCACTTGCTGTTACTGCTGCCCAGGCGGGGAGTGATAAGAAGCTGTGGGTGCTCGAAGATGCGCGGGCAGGAGAGGTATTTGTCGGGCATTATCAAAGCTGCAGGGCCATTACAGATGATCGCTGTATCAGCTGGAGTGCACTGCAGGAAGAAGAGCCTGCAAGCTATGTGTCGATTTTAACACCGCCACTGTCTCTGCAGGGATGGCAACGGCTGGAGAGACCGATTGCCCGAACAGAGGCGCTGGCGAGGGTGATCCGGAAGGCGCTTCGGGATGTGCAGCCGGATGATCTGCCAAGATATGTTCAGCCAGCCTATCTCCAGATATCCCAGGCTGAGAGAAATCTGAAATGAGTGACCGGATATCGGTTCTGTTTGTCTGTCTGGGTAACATCTGCCGTTCACCTCTGGCTGAAGTGGTTGTGCGCGATCGGGCAACCATGCGGGGATTGGGTAACCTGTTTACATTCGCGTCTGCCGGCACCGGTAGCTGGCATATCGGTAAGGGAGCGGATCAGCGTTCTGCAGAGACAGCGAGAAAGTACGGGCTTGATCTGAGCCACCATGCTGCCCGGCAGATCACAGCCGGAACAGTTGACCACTGGCAGTGGTTTGTGGCGATGGATCATGATAATCGTACGGACCTGATAAGCATGGGTGTACCGGAAGATCGACTATTGCTGATGCGGCAGTTCGAGCCCGGCCTTGAGAATGCACCTGATGTTCCCGACCCTTACTATGGCGGGGATGATGGTTTTGAAGATGCCTATCGGATGCTTTGTGAAAATGCAGACAGGCTGCTGGATTACCTGGAGGAGAGGGCGCTCTGAATGCCCCGGTTAATTTCCTGCAGTTGGCCCGACCCGAATCACTACCCTGGTGGAGAGTGAGCCCTCTTCTATAGATATGGAGCAGGAGCGATTGGCTTTCAAAAAGGTGAGCGTGTAGCGGTTTCCTTCACTGAAGGCATTGATGAACTGCCACTCATATTTCGGCATTTCAGCGCGGAAAAATTTTGAGATGCTGGCCGATTTGTAATAGCCCTCATATACAATCACGCCAACGGCAAGCCCGGGGGCTTCGTAAACCGAGCTCTCTTCATTTTTGCGGGAGAGTTCAACCGGAACGGGGATATCGTCAAATTCAGCAATCATGTTTACAGGCGTTGCCTGATTAACAGGTTCGCCTGACTTTGTGGTCATCGGTTTATTCGGACTTCCTGCTTCCGGTTTTGTCATCAGGCCACATGCAGAGATGGAGAGTGCAAGTCCAATCAGAATCGTCCCGGTTATAATGCGCATGGTTTACCCCGTTTAGAAAAAAATCACTACTGACCCGGAAGGATGTGCATCTGCTCGGTTAAGTGCAAGCTTTGGAACTATGGCTGCCGGATTCGATCGTTACTTGACCGCTTCGGGTGTCAGCCTATGATGCCGGACCCGAACCAATATGTGACCTTTTGGTGAACTCCTGTTTTGAATTGGCTTTTTAAACCGGTATATTACGCGTGGTCACGTGACAGGCACCCTTAGCTCAGCTGGATAGAGCGCTGCCCTCCGAAGGCAGAGGTCAGAGGTTCGAATCCTCTAGGGTGCGCCATGTCTGGTTCCGGGTGGGCTTTATGAAGGCCTGTAATCATCATGGTTACAGGCTTTTTTGTTTCAGTATTGAGATGTGCTGATACCTGTTTTACTTTGAAAGCAGCTATTTGATTAACAGGGAAAGAGTGATGGTCAGGCAGGCGGGATATGAATGCGTTCGATGGAGGTTGCCATTTGGCTCTCTGGATCAATGTTCACCATTGTGGCAAAAATTGATGCGCTGTGTTCTACCGCTTCAAATCGCTGGGGCAGCTTCTGGACCATTCGTTTCAGCGCACCTTCGACCTTCATGCCGATGATCGACTGGTAGGAGCCGGTCATGCCGATGTCGGACTGGTAGGCGGTTCCACCCGGAAGGATAGTCTCATCACAGGTGGGTATGTGTGTGTGTGTGCCGTAGACCAGTGAAGTACGTCCATCAAGAAACCAGCCCATACCCATCTTTTCGCTGCTAGCCTCGGCATGCATATCAACAATGACAGCATTGACGTCTTCAGGAATCTCATCCAGAGCCTGTTCCACAGCGGAGAACGGGCAATCCCACGATGCACCCATAAAGACCTGACCGATCAGGTTGATAACTGCAATTTTATACCCGTTACCGGTCTCCTGAACTGTCCAGCCCCGTCCTGGAGCATAGGTGGAGAAGTTCATCGGCCGAATGAGCCGGTCATCATCATCGATCTGGTTCAGGAAGTCGCGCTGATCCCAGCAGTGGTTACCGTTGGTCAGTACATTGACACCCAGTTCAAACATCTCATCGGCAAGTTTGATATTAAGCCCGAAGCCGGCAGCCAGGTTTTCACCGTTGGCGACAACGAAATCAATCTGATGGGTGTTGATCAGCCTGGGCAGATGGGCGTGCAGAGCCCGACGCCCCGCTTTGCCGATGATGTCGCCAATAATGAGAATATTCATAGCTTCTGACATGAGATAACTTCCTTCTCGGTGATAATGGTGTGCAGGGGGACGTCATGCGATTCAGATGGAATGGATGCAATCTCCTGGCATGAGAATGCCAGCCCGATAATTGAGGTGATACGCTGTTGATGTTTTGCCAGCCAGCGGTCAAAACAGCCTTTGCCCATACCGAGCCTGTTGCCTGAGCGGTCAAATCCAACCAGTGGGCAGAGCAGAATAGCCGGACTCTCTTCATCGGCCCAGTCATGTCCGCTTGCAGGTTCTTCGATACCGAAAGCGCCTTTGATCCATTCAGTGGATCCGGTGATGCCGAACCAGTGCATGTCATCACGACCATGCATGCGCGGGGCATAGATCTGGCAGGGTGGGGTTGCAAATATGAGGCGGGTATCCACCTCATCAGGAAGAGAGCGATAGGCCAGTAGATGGTGGTTTTCAGGGGCGTTGTGTCTCAGGTGGCTGAGAAGATGTCGTTCAATGCTCCGGGAGTATTGGTACTTGAGCTCATGAGAGAGTACCCGGCGCCGGGTAAGGGCATCAAGGCGAAGCTGTTGCTTGGCTGCTGCAGGAGAAATCACGAAGTAAGTATCAACTTTATAGGCTCAACGGGCATTCATTCAAAAAAAGAGCGCCCCCGCCCTGACGATTTGGCACTAAGTTGTCGAACCCTCCAATGGAGGTGGGCGCCGCACTTCGACATCAGGTATCCCGGCTCATGGGGACGCACACAATCAAAGTAGGTAAGCTCCCGTTCGACACATATCGGCTCAGGCAACTTTAGGTGCCAATCGATCAGCGCAGGGGCACTTTCACTAAACCTTCTGCCTGTGAAACTACATCATCCAAAGCGGAAAGCAAGTCATTCAAATCTTCAACCTGACCCTGATCCTTGTTGAGCAGATCGCCTGCCAGGTTAAGGGCCACGAGTGCCATTAAACGGTCCGAGGCAACGGTAGAGCCGAGCTGGCGAAGCTCATCAATCTTCGACTGCACCAGTTCAGCCGCAGTGAGCAGGTGCTCGGGATCATCATCAGTACGGATCGTAAAACTTCGTCCCATCAGGGTGATTTCAACCGAGTGGCTCATTGCCCTTCCTTCTCAGCATCCGCTACCAGCAGATCAAGCTTTTCGATGGCATGATCAACACGGGCTTTTGCATCCAGACGGGTGCTCTGCAGTCCCTGCAGATCGGATTCAAGATGCTGTACCTGATCGCGACGTTTGCGCAGCTCGCTTTCAGCCAGACGCACCACTTCGCGTAGTCGCTGATTTTCCGCCATCAGCTTCTCCATGTTACGCCGGATTGCTGACATACTTTGCGTCAGCATCTCAACACGCTGCTGAATAGCTTCCCGGTTATCCACGGCACTCATGCATGATATTGAAACACTGACGGAGGTGATGGTCAATATGTATTAAAGAGAACTTTCTTTTATTACAAGGCGATAGAGGATTCAATGTCTGCCAGCCACGGTAAATGCTCAATCAGCCATGCAGCGATGATGCTGAAGCTGCCCAGAAAGATCATGATTCCGACGAGCATAAGCAGTAAGCCGGATATAACCTCAACAGCATGCAGATGCCTCTTGAAACGCTGGGACCAGTTCAGGAATGCATCGGTGGCCAGTGCCGCCAGCAGGAACGGGATACCAAGGCCGATTGAGTAGACAGCCAGCAGAACTATACCTTTTCCAATCTCACTCTGGGCACCGGCAACAGCCAGGATGGCGCCAAGAATCGGACCGACGCAGGGTGTCCACCCGAATGCAAATGCAGAGCCGAGCATCAGGGCTCCAGCTCCGCTTTGAGCCGTGACCTTGCTGGTATCCAGGTGTGCATCCATCAGCAGGAACGGGATGCGAATGAACCCCGCGTAGTGAAGGCCGAATATGAAGATCACTGCACCGGCAACTTTTCCAAGCGAATTCATGTGTTCGAGCAGCCACTGTCCCAACCATGATGCCGATGCGCCGAGGGCGATAAAAACAAGACTGAAACCAAGAATAAACCAGAGCGACTGGATAACGGCGTGTTTGCGTACAGATGAATGCTGCTGGTTACTTTGCGCACGCAGAGCATTAACAGAGACGCCACTGATGAAAGAGAGGTAGGCGGGAACAAGTGGTAGTACGCAGGGTGAAAGAAAGGATAGAAGCCCTGCTATAAATGCACCAATCAATGTAACTTCAATCATGTTAATTCCTTATCCTGTCTATTTATCTGTTTTCTGCACTGCCCTGAGTTCTGTCGAACTCTTACTGAGCAGGGGTGCAGTTGCACGCATCCATTGCAGATACGCCCGGCCCGACTCTGCAGAGAGGCGCAGAATCTCCGGTATTTCATAGGGGTGGTGGTGCTCCAGCCAGGCAATAGCCGCCTCTGAAGCAGCTTCGGTTGTTTTGATGTTCAGGTAATACTCATCCGTACTCTGCAGCTCGCCTTGCCAGCAATATATTGATCTGCCCGATGCTGACAACTGGACACATGCAGCCAGCCCCTTTTCAACCATACCTTTGGCAAGTCTGAGACCATCGGCTTCAGTTTCGACACTGGTCATAATGATGCATGCGCCCTTTTCCATCGTGCAAGGTTAGCGCTTTTAGTGGATAGATTAAAAGGCTATCATGATGAGTTGGGTGATCAGCCGCATGCAGTCATCGTGGCTGAGGTATAAAAGAGGGTGGCCGATATTATTCCGGTTATAATTTCGTGCCGTTTTCCACTCCTGTCTGCAGCAGTGCCTGATTTGATTTATCATAGCGGTTGACGGGGTAGCTGCCGGTTGACCTTTCTTCTCTCCGGTGCAGGCTGCATGATACCCGTTTAAAATGTTATAAAAGGAGATATTCATGAGTGAGGCCATTGAATCAACGCTGGGTGAGGAACGACTCTTTCACCCACCTGCATCAGCAGGTGCAAATATCGCCTCCATGGATGAATACAGAGCCATCGTTTCCCGTTTCGAGGCTGATTTTGAAGGCACATGGAAGCAGATGGCCAATGAGAATCTGTTATGGAGAAAGCCCTTCTCAACAGTATTGAACGACTCTAATGCCCCTTTCTTCAGATGGTTCGAAGATGGTGAACTGAATCTTTCTGAGAACTGCCTGGACAGGCACGTTGATGCAGGCCTTGGAGATCGCACGGCCATTATCTGGGAAGGTGAGCCGGGAGATGTGCGTAAGATCAGTTATCGCGAGCTTCTTGATGATGTAAGCCGGGCTGCCAATGGTATGAAGGCATTGGGTGTAGAGTCGGGTGATCGTGTGGTGATCTATATGCCGATGATTCCGGAGGCTGCGGTAGCGATGCTTGCCTGTACCCGTATAGGTGCAATCCACTCTGTTGTTTTTGGTGCGTTCTCTTCGCAGTCACTTCGTGACCGGGTTGCCGATGCTCAGGCAAAGCTGGTGATTACAGCGGACGGCGGTCACCGGCGTGGCAGCGTGCATGCACTCAAGCCTGACGTAGATAAGGCTCTGGGGGAGGGTTGTGAATCGGTAAGGCATGTGCTTGTGGTCAAGCGTGGCGATAATGAGATCGCATGGACGGAAGGACGCGATCTGCACTGGCATGAAGTGCTTGCAGCGCAGAGCAGAGAGTGCGAGCCGCTGGCAGTGTCTGCAGAGCACCCGCTCTTTATCCTTTACACCTCCGGTTCGACGGGTAAGCCGAAGGGCATTGTTCACTCAACCGGTGGCTATCTGCTCTGGGCACATCTGACAATGCAGTGGAGCTTTGATTTTCATCCGGAGAGGGATATCTTCTGGTGCACGGCTGATATCGGCTGGATTACCGGGCACACCTACTCCGTCTATGGTCCACTCTCCAATGGCGGAACAACACTGATGTATGAGGGTGTTCCAACCTATCCGGATGCGGGGCGTCTATGGAAGATCTGCGAAGATCATGGGGTCACGGTTTTTTATACCGCACCGACCGCAATTCGTGCGTTGAACAAGGCCGGTGATCAATGGCCCGCCATGCATGATCTCACAAAACTTCGTGTGCTGGGTACAGTGGGCGAACCGATCAACCCTGAAGCGTGGATGTGGTATCACAAAACCATCGGTGGCGAGAGCTGCCCGATCACCGATACCTGGTGGCAGACGGAGACGGGCGGCCATATGCTGGCCCCTATTCCTTTTGCCACACCGACCAAACCCGGCTCGGCGACACTGCCGTTGCCGGGGATATTTGCAGCCGTTGTGGATGGAGAGGGCAATGAGGTCTCCGAAGGTGGCGGCCTGCTGGTGATGACAAAGCCATGGCCATCTATGCTGCGTGGTATCTGGGGAGATGATGAGCGCTATGTCGATACCTATTGGCATAAATTCGGCAACCACACCTATTTTGCCGGGGATGGGGCCAGGCGGGATAAAGATGGCTACTTCTGGATTATGGGGCGTGTTGATGATGTGCTGAATGTCTCCGGCCACAGGCTTGGTACGATGGAAGTTGAATCGGCTCTGGTTTCCCATGCTGCGGTTGCAGAGGCGGCCGTAGTCGGGCGCCCGGATGATATCAAAGGGGAGGCTATCTGTGCCTTTGTCGTACTCAAGGGTGAGGCGTCAGATGCTCTGAAGGCGGAGCTTCGTAAACATGTTGCCTCAGAGATCGGGCCGATTGCCAAACCGGATGATATCCGTTTTGCCGCGACACTGCCGAAAACACGTTCTGGAAAAATTATGCGCCGCCTGCTGCGGGATATTGCAGCGGGCCGTGAAATCACGTCGGATATCTCAACACTGGAGGATCCGGGGGTGGTTCGACAGCTTCAGTCGCAGGAGTAATCCGTTTGGCATATAGAGTGGTATAGTGCGATCACACCCGCTGATACGGCATCCTGTAGGAAAAATGCCTGCAGCTGCACGCTGGTATCTGGCAGCTGTCGCTGTGCTCACCCTGCTGTTAATTGCCACCCATTTTGCCATACAGGTTTATGCACAGCAGGAGGCCCGCCGTCTCGTGAATCTGTGGTCTGAGAGTGCGGGAATCTCTGTTGAGGACGTTCGCTATCGGATGCTACGGGGTGCGTTGACGCTGGTTGACCTGCGTCTGAACGGGGATGTTTTTCAACTCTATGCTCCCAGCCTGTTTCTGTATGGTAACCTCTCCTCTTTCGCAGGTGATGAGCCTGCGGTGACACGAGTTGCGATGCGAGGCCTGCACGTGAGTCTGAAGGCCGGGGCTATGGCGGCTATTTCTGAAGGCCGGGAGCTTCCCGCGTTATTCCGGCAGCTATGGGCATCGGCTCAGCAGGTTGAAATTCATGACGCCAAACTTGATCTGTTACCGGAGAGTGATGCCAAAATCCCGGGGCAGCCGGTAAGCCTGAACATTATCCGTCTGCAAAGCAGGCGCACTTTGGGGCAAAGAGCTGTTGAGGCTCTTATCTACGGGCTGGATGGTGAGGTGAGGCTCGTGGCAAACAGCAGCCTGAAAAACAGCGCGAACATGGTTACCGGTGAAATCTCCTGGAGTGGCATGAATGCAGAGTCCTTTCTGCAGAGTCTGCTGGGCCTGACACCAATACAGGGGCGCTTGAGTGGCAACATTGCCTGGGCATCAAAGCCCGGGGGCACGGATCACTACAGCCTTAGCGGTGAAGCAGGGTTTGAAGATCCGGAACATGGTTCCCCGTCATCTTCAAAAATCAGCTGGAATGGCGTGTTTGAGGAGGACAAGTGGCATGGAAAAGTTAACGGCCACTCCTGGCCTCTCGCCATGTTTGCCGACTATGCTCCGAAATTTCAGGGGCGAAAACTTATATCCGGTAACTTTAGTGGAGGGATCAACTTTTCAGGCAATCTGAAACAGTGGAGGATGGGGGTGGTTGAGACCTATCTGGAGAACCTCCACTATGGGCAGGCAGTTACCGGGAACACTGCTTTTCCTGAGTGGCTGGTGGAGAAGGTGCATGTTAGCAAGGCTGCATTGCAGTGGCCGGAGCGCCGGATTGATATCAAAGATGCGGAAGTAATCAATGCTGACCTTGGTTTTGATGCCCGGGAGGGAGAGCCTTTGGGACTGTTATGGCGTATCAAGACGGGTGAAATCGGGTTAAACCGGGTGCGGCCGGCACTTTACCTCCCCCGGGGTGTGTTACGCCTTCCTCTTATGAAAGGCAGCTTTTCTGTTAAAGAGAATCACCGTATACGGCTATCGCTGAAATCAATGGATTCAGATGAGAAGGGTAGCGGGGAGCGCTGGAATATTTCCGGAGAAGGAGATTGGACAGCAGATACCCACTCCCGCATGGCAATGGAGGTGGTTGCAGAGAACGCGGCTCTGGTTCGATTCAGGCCATTGCTGCCCGAGAAGATCAGAACGACAGCGAGTGATTTGACAGGAAGCATCAACATGAAATTGAAGCTGCTGGCCGGGGCGGCCTCATGGGAGGGAAGTGGTCAGGCAGAGCTGTCAACCGCAAGGCTCGTTTACCAGGGTGAGCAGTGGCAGGCTGAAAAACTGCTGCTGGATATTGAAAAAATGGGCGTGGGAATCCCGGAACAGTTGATTCGTCATCTGGATGTTCAGGGGTGGAGATACCAGGCTGCACTTCAGCCACTTGCTCATATGTGGATGGCCCCGGAAGTAACGGAGGCTGAAGGCAATGAGGCTGAGCGCTGGCATCTGAAAAATTTGACGTTACGCAATGGTGAGGTGGCGGTTGGTCATAAAGAGGCGGTCTGGATGGATCAGGCTACAGTCGAGATCAACGATTTAAAGCCGGGTAACAGTGCGCCATTCAGAGTTGAAGGTCGCCTGGGAGAGGGGCGCATTGCTCTGAAGGGTGATCTTGCATGGAGCTCAGCATTGCCGGAAATCAGCAGTGCAAAGATTTCTGTTCGGGATGTGTTGCCGTTTTTTATCAATGAGTGGCTAAGCGTGTCCGGAGCACCGAAGCTGGTGCGGGGTCGTGTCTATACAGATATTTCCATGCAACGAGAGCCGGATGGGCGCTACCGGGGAATGTGGTACTTTCGCCTTCAGCACGGGGCACTGGGCCCGGTAACCACACAGGGTGACCCGCTACTTGAGAGAACGGGCTTCAACACTTTCGATGTTTTTGCCGCATTGCAGAGAGAGGGGCGGGTTCGGCTCCGTATTCCCATTGAGGAGGAGGGCCCGTTTGGTAAAGCACTGGGCGATGCATTGGTGAAAAAACTAAATGGTGAGATGGCGAAGAAGGGACGCACCGCCCATAAGGCAGAGAGGAACGGCGGCAGCCTGCTTTCATCGGTTCGGCTGCATGAGAAAGGGGTGCTCTCACAGAATGAGCGCGTACGGTTGAGGAAGGTTATTGGCTATCTTCGGCAGAATCCAAAACAATCGGTTGAGTTAATCCCCCGGTTTGGAAGAAACTCCTCGGATGAGCGTCGGGTCGAACGAAGCCGTTATACTCAACGACTGATCGAGCAGTTCATGAATCGCCGTGGCGTATCTTTTTCACGGATATTTCCTGTCTGGCCGGGAGAGGAGCATCGGAGTTCAGGCAGTGCCGGTGGAATCAGCATTCATGTTTTGCCGTAGCTCTTTCGCTTTACAGGATAGGCGCTAGATTCGCGGCCAGATTTTGGCCTCCGGAGATTTGAAGATGACAGTCCGTACCCGTTTTGCACCATCCCCAACCGGGATGTTACATATTGGTGGTGCCCGTACAGCACTATTTGCATGGCTCTATGCACGACACACTGGTGGCGAATTCCTGCTACGTATTGAAGACACTGATCGTGAACGCTCAACGGATGAGGCCACCCAGGTGATTCTGGATGGCATGAAGTGGCTGGGGCTGGATTGGGATGGAGAGCCTGTATTCCAGGCCTCCCGTCAGGCAGAACATGTTATTGCAGTCGATCAGCTTGTTGAAGAGGGGCATGCCTACCGCTGCTACTGTAGCAGGGAGCAGCTTGATGAGATGCGGGAGGCACAGCGTGCAGCGGGTAAAAAACCAATGTATGACGGCCGTTGCAGGCATCGTTCCGATCGTCCTTCCGGACAGCCGTTTGTGGTCAGGTTTCGCTCTCCCGACGAGGGGGAGACGATTGTCCGTGATCTGGTATTGGGCGATGTCTGCTTTCCCAATGAAGAGCTTGATGATCTGATTCTCCTGCGCTCGGATGGTACGCCAACCTATAACCTTGCTGTAGTGGCTGATGATGCGGCGATGGCGATCTCTCACGTTGTGCGCGGCTCTGACCACCTGAACAATACCCCCCGTCAGATTCAATTGTATGAGGCATTGGGCCTGCCTGTGCCGCAGTTTGCTCATATTCCCCTGATTCATGGCCCGGATGGTGCCAAGATGTCCAAGCGGCATGGTGCTGTAGCGATCACGGAGTACCGTGAGAAGGGTTACCTGTCTGCGGCAGTAAACAACTATCTGGCGCGGCTGGGATGGTCACATGGTGATGAAGAGGTCTTTTCAAGTGAGAGGCTTATCGAACTGTTTGATTTGGCAGAGGTTGGCAAGGCTGCTGCCCGCTTTGATCAGGCAAAACTGGATTGGCTGAACGGACACTATCTGCGTGAGAGTTTCCCATCAGAACTTGTCGGCCCGGTTTCTGATCTTATGGATATTGAACCTGGTGAGAGCCCTGATCTGGCGGCAGTGATCGTCTCGCTGCAGGAGCGTTCAAAGAATCTGGTAGAGCTTGCAAACGGCGCGCGCTTCTTTTATGTCGCCCCCGACAGTTACGATGAAAAGGCGGTGAAAAAGAACTTCAGGGATACCACCTGGCCACTGCTGGAGAGGTTTGTTGAGCAGGCTGAAGCATTGAGTGAGTGGAGTGCTGAGAGCGCCCATGGACTGATTGCTTCGATTTGTGAGATGGAAGAAGTCAACATGGGCAAATTGGCTCAGCCAATCCGGATTCTGGTAGCTGGCGTTCCTGTTTCTCCGCCAATTGATCTGACGCTGGAGCTGTTGGGTAGGGAGGAGTCGCTGGCCCGGATTCGAAAGGGTATCGAAGTGCTGCGATCATAACCCGGTTTCACAACCCTCCTTCCTTTTTTCTCCATTTCACACGCTGAAGATCTGTGGCTTTGATGAGGGGGATAATCAATGTTTTTTGAGGCCAGACATGGGCCTCTCTGCCTGATTTTTCAGGCGCCTCTATATACATGATATTCTAACGCTTGAGTTTGCATCTCTGCTCGGTATGATGCGCCGCCCATCGTGATTAGATTTGGCCGGCATAGCTCAGTTGGTAGAGCAGCTGATTTGTAATCAGCAGGCCACGGGTTCGACTCCTGTTGCCGGCTCCATTTTTTGTCCCGATTGCATGCGCTGGTTGACACCGTGCGGCAATCGTGCATTATCGCGCGCCCTTTGAGCGGCTTTTTTTTAGCCACTGCTTGGATGGAGAGCGATAGTTGGGAGAGGTTCCCGAGTGGCTAAAGGGGGCAGACTGTAAATCTGCTGGCTACGCCTACGTTGGTTCGAATCCAACCCTCTCCACCAGCTAACAGGCTGAGGTCTGGGCCTCAGTGATCGCGGGTGTGGTACAATGGTAGAACCTCAGCCTTCCAAGCTGATGACGCGGGTTCGATTCCCGCCACCCGCTCCAGCATTGCTGGTAGTTGCGTTGGCCCAGGTAGCTCAGGGGTAGAGCACATCCTTGGTAAGGATGAGGTCGCGGGTTCAATTCCCGCCCTGGGCTCCAGAGTTCAGATGCCAAGTGCCCGGCGAACAGTTTGGCACGGCGGCATCGCAGAGTATGATAAAAAATGGAATGGAGATGATGATATGTCCAAGGAAAAGTTTGAGCGTAATAAGCCGCACGTAAATATTGGTACGATTGGTCACGTTGACCATGGTAAGACCACATTGACTGCAGCGATCACGAAGGTTCTGTCACTGACCGGTGGTGCCGTATTCAAGGATTACGGTGACATTGATGGTGCACCTGAAGAGCGCGAGCGTGGTATTACGATTGCGACAGCGCATGTTG
>JAIPJD010000038.1 GCA_021734365.1 Mariprofundaceae bacterium
GCCTTCCATGGCTGGAACATCAAGCCACAACATTCGTTGTGCAAAAATTAAAAGGGCGGCTCTTCGGAGTCGCCCTTTTTTTATGGTTTTGTACCATCCGCAAAAGGCTCCTGCCTTTTACTTTTTATCGCTCCGACGGCACATGTCCGCCTGCGCTTACGGCTTCACGATGTTCGCCGCCACCCATCCATGGGTGGATAGAGTGGCTTTGATTCCCGCTTCCTCCCGGATTTACTTCCCCCGTTCAGCTGCCTGCCGAAGCAAATGTGAAAAATGGGATAAAGCAGCAGCGTCGCGCCCATTTTTCATGTGCAGTCTGAGGGAACCCGTCAGGGCTGGCAGATGCCGGGTGCCCTTTCTTTGGTTCGTTTCTTTTAATTCGGGGCATCCATGCCCCTCACCCTGTGGGCGGCTTGTAGCCGTTCAAATGGTTCCTACCTTTTGTGGGCAAGCACAAATCAGCAGGACGCTGATTTGGACGCCTGCAAGGCGGGATTAGTCCTGAGGGACAGGATGTGCCGAATCAAAGAAATGAACAAGCCTTTTGCGAATCAAACAGACTTGGCTATCATAGCTTTCCATGAGCCATCATAAGACAGCAGCGATTCTCGTTATCGGTAACGAAGTTCTCTCCGGACGAACCCGCGAAGCCAACGCATATCTGGCGGCTCAAAAACTGTTTGATCGTGGCTGCAAACTGGGTGAAATTTCCGTCGTGCCCGATATTCAGGAAGCCATTGTCTCAACGCTTAACCGGTTAAGAGATCGGTTTGATGCCGTTATTACCAGTGGAGGTATCGGCCCGACACATGATGACATCACCATGGATGCCGTTGCCGGGAGTCTCGGGGTCACATTGCTTGAGCATGCAAAGACTCTTGAATTGATGGCAAGCCATTATGGGCATGACAAATTAAATGACGGACGCAGACGCATGGCCCGTATTCCCGATGGTGCAAGGCCGATTCTCTGTGACAAATCGATCTGTCCCGGCGCCCATATCGATAATGTTTATGTGCTGGCCGGTGTTCCCTATATCTTTGAATCACAGCTTGATTCCATCCTCTCTGATTTCGGTGATAGCGAACGCCCATTCATCCGGCGCGAGGCTGACGTTGAATTTCCCGAGAGCGCTTTTGCCAAAGAGCTTGAGCGCATTCAGCTGGGCTATAGAGATGTTGAAATCGGCTCCTACCCCAGAATGTGCGGCAACAAACCGTGTGGGAAAATTTGCCTGAGCAGCAGCAACCGCGACGCTTTAGATAAAGCGTTCGAAGCTGTTTCAGCCATGCTTGAGGAACTCAGGAATCAGACCTGATCCACTTCAAGTATCAATGATGATTCAGCCGGGGCAGAGGCGATGTTTTTCTGCATAGCAATCTCATCGCAATTGGAAAATTTCTCACAGTGGATGCAGGCCGTCCATATCTTGTGAGGCAGACTCTCCTTCGGCACAATTGAATAGCCCATCCGGCCAAAGAATCCATCGACATAGGTGAGCGCGAACACACGCTCCAGCCCCAACCCCGATGCAACCTTTTCGCACGCCTCCACCAGCAGCTTTCCGATACCCATCCCCTGATGTGGTTCGCTGACAACCAGTGAGCGTATTTCGGCGAGGTTGGATTGATACACATGCAGTGCCGCCAGGCCAATCACCGCACCGTCATAATCGGCAACCAGAAACTCCTGTAGATGCTGGTAGAGACTGTCGTGCGTACGCGGCAGAACAATTTTCTTCTCTGACCAGGGGAGCAGCAGTGCATGCATCACATCCACATCATCGGTCTCGGCCATTCTGACTCGAATATGATGCGGCACTAGACCAGAACCTCAGCACCGCGTTTAAGCATCTTGCCGGCATGCTGCAGGCTCTCCTCACTGGCGCCACCCAACATACGTGCGATCTCTTCCCGACGCATCTGTTCTGAAAGCTTCTCCAGCCGGGTCAGTGTGCGTGCTCCCTCCACTCCTTTGCGGATACAGACCTGCTGGTCGGCGCAGGCGGCAACCTGTGGTAGATGTGATACAACAAACAGCTGCCGGTCCCGACTCATGGCTGCCAGCAGTTCACCAACGCACCAGGCCGTTTCGCCACCAATCCCGACATCCACCTCATCAAACACGGCAATCCGGGGCGCATTCACCAGAGCTCCGCAACCTTTCAGGGCCAGGACAAAACGGGATAGCTCACCACCGGAGGCAATCGCTGCCAGAGGCCTGAACGGCTCGCCGGGGTTGCTTGATGCCATGATCTGTATCTGGTCCCAGCCGGAACTTTTCCAGCCATCAGCCTCATCATTTGAATCCACCACGACCTCAATCTGCATGCCTGCCAATCCAAGGCGATCCAGAAATGGCCGCAGCTCTTTTGCCAGGCTCTCACCTGCATCTCTTCGTGCCATACTCAGTGCAGTGGCTACCACTCGATACTCTGCCTCAGCCGCATCCTGCAAAGCCCGCAACTTCTCCTCATCCCACCCGGATGTCTCCAGCCGTGAGACCTTCTCCTCCCATGACTGCATCAGGCCCAACAGCCCTGCCTCATCCGTTGAATGACGCCGCATCGCCTCATGCAGGCCCATCAGCCGGTCTTCGGCCACCTGCAGTTGTACACCATCAAATGTGGCATCGAGTGCATGACGAAGCAGCGGCTCCACCTCGCCTGCCAACGCATCCATCTGTACCATCAGATCGAGCGCTTCCCGCAACGATTCATGATACCCGGAGACATGTTCAACCGCATGCGTAGCCCGGGCTAGCTGCGAACGGGCGCTGCCATCGTCATCATCCAGCAGGCTCAGAGCCTCGGCGGCCCCCTGCTGAATCTGGGAGGCATGCCTGCCTGCCTCAACCTCGTTTGTCAGCTGCTCGATCACACCCTCTGCAGGCTCAAGCATCTGAAGCCGTTTGAGCTCATCCCTCATCCAGGCTTCCTGCTGCTGACTGTCGCTCTGTTCATCCTTCAATTCGACGAGCGCCCTTCTGGCCGACTTCAACACTTCATAGGCCTCTGCAACCTGATTGATCAGGCCTTTGGCGAGCCGCGCATCAACAAGTCCTCTCTGGAAATCGGGCTGCAGCAGTGCCTGATGTTCGTGCTGGCCGTGCAGATCAAGGCAGATTTCACCAATCTGCTGCAATAGTTTTGCAGGCATTGGCGTGCCGTTTACATAGGCTTTGGAGCGGCCATCGGCTGTGATGGTACGCCTTAGAAAGAGCTGTTCTTCAACATCAATATCCTGTTCCTGAAGCAGGGCTGTGAGCCGTGCATCATCTGACTCGACCACAGCTGAAATTTCGGCCTTTTCAGCACCATGGCGTACCCAGTCACTGCTGGCCCGGGCACCGAAGACAGCTCCCAGCGCATCGACCAGAATAGATTTTCCCGCACCCGTCTCACCGGTAAATGCTGTCATTCCGGGTGAGAAATGAAGCGAGACCTCTTCAATCAGTGCAAATTGTCTGACACTCAGTTCTGTAAGCATTTAGGGCTCTACCCTTCGTGCCCGGCCCAGTGCAGCTTGCTACGCAGTGTTTCGTAGTAGTGACGATCCGGAAGATAGACCAGTATGATCTCGCCACCCTTGGAAATGGTAATCCGGTCACCGGCCTGAAGCTCCATATGTTCCTGACCATCCAGATTCAATGCGGCCATTTTCGGACTCTCGGTCAGGGTCAGTTCAATGCCATCGTCTGCAGGCACAATGATCGGCCTGTTGGAGAGTATATGCGGGCAGATCGGTGCCACGCAGATGGCATTCACATCCGGATGTACAATCGGGCCCCCGGCAGAGAGTGCATAGGCTGTTGATCCGGCAGGTGTCGCCAGCACCAGCCCATCGGCTCTCAGGCGGAAAACGAACTGGCCACCCACGCTCAACTCAAATTCAATCATTCTTGGATGCTCGTTACGTTGCAGTACCACATCATTCATGGCGAAGCCGGAGTTGAGCAGTTCACTGCCACGCCAGCTCTCTGCCTTAAGGCCAAAGTGATGCCTGACCTTGGTGTTGCCGGCAAACACCGCTTCAACTACATCAAACATGCTTCCCACCGGTGTATCTGTAAGAAAGCCGAGCCGCCCCAGGTTAATGCCGAGAATCGGCGTACCGGAACCGATAAACCTGCGACCGACAGTCAGCAGCGTACCGTCACCGCCCAGTACAATCATCAACTCCACTTCTATCGGCATCTCATCAAGCGGCAGCGACTGCCCGGAACAACTGCACTTAATGTTCTGTGCATCGGTAAAGACCACGCAGCCCCGCTGCTTCAGCCAGTCACACAGCTCTGCTGCCAGCGCCAGTGCCCGGTCATCATCAGGCTTGATGGTTATGCCGATTCGTTTCACTTATTTCGCCCCTACCCAGCCCTCAGGTTGCACATGACACTGAAAACACTGATCCGCCCTGGTGTGCCGTTCCGGTTGTGGATGAATGCCGTCCGCATTGTGACACTCCATACATGCCGTCCGCGACGCAGCCTGCTGATGCGTTGCATCATTCGGTGTTGGCCTGGTAGTACGTTCGCTTGTTCCCAGTACCAGCAACATCACCACCGCCGCCACAAATGTGAGAAAGAAAGCGTCGCGCTTTCCGGGTTTCCAGCCCTTCCTCTCCGGGCTGCTATTGAAACTATTCTCAGAAGCAGGCATTCACACCTCTCAAAAAATAAATAAATCGTATCGTTACAACCCTAAGTTCTATTCCAATGCAGGTCTATCTTGCAAGCTCTTAACTTGTATGGGTGGTGACAATCATTAAAACTGTTACTATTGCGATCACATTTCCCCAGGAGGAGAAGCAATAATGAAAATATTTACAGATCATCGCTGGACCATCGCTGCCGGGGCTATTCTTGCCCTGGTCATTGCCACCATCGGCATCATAACCAATAGCCATTACGCCGGTTTCGATATCGATACGCTTGTTCGCTATGCGCATATTCTTGCCGGTATCACCTGGATCGGTCTGCTTTATTACTTCAACTTTGTTCAGGTTCCATCTCTGGGTGGTGTCACGGCTGAAACCAAAGCGGACCTTTTCAAAGAGGGCAGCATTGTCCGTCGCGCGCTCTGGTGGTTCCGCTGGGGTGCAATGTTCACCCTTATCTTCGGCCTGATCCTTTATGGTAACATGACCGGAGCCGACGGATGGGATATCCGTATTGGTGCCGCCTTCGGTATTATCATGTGGTTCAACGTATGGTTCATCATCTGGCCGAACCAGAAGCGTGTCATCGGTATGGTTGAAGCGACTGCTGATGAGAAGGCTGCAGCCGGCAAGAAGGCATTGATCGCCTCCCGCCTCAACACACTGCTTTCCATCCCAATGCTGCTGCTGATGGTAGCCAGCGCACACTTCCGCTTCTTCGGCTGATTTAACTCAGCGTTTAAATATTCAAAGAGCGGCTGCCTGTTCACACAGGGGCCGCTCTTTTTGTTTCTGCCCTCGACAAACAACTCTGCTAAACTCATTCCAGAAAGGGGGTGACGGGTATGGAACAGGAAAGATGATGCGCGAATGGATAGTCATCGTAAGCGGGATCATCCTCATGGCTCTGGCGGTTCTTATCGGACAGGCCCGCGAAAGATCCAGGGCAGGCCGGCTTGCAGGCCTGTTACAGAACGTATCCGGGCAAATGACCGGGCCGATTGCATTCTCTTCCTTTGCAGAACTGCCGCCTCCCGTTGCCCGCTATTTCAGGCATGTACTGACGGATGGGCAGCAATGCATTAAGAGAGCAAAAATTCGTCAGGCTGGTCTGTTGCGCACAGGTACGAGAAGCAGCAGCTGGCTCTCATTCACTGCGGACCAACTCATTGCGCCAGCTGCCCCGGGTTTCGTCTGGAATGCCAGGGTTGTAATGCCACTGGCCACCCATATACGTGTTCTGGACAGCTACACTGCCGGTGTTGGTACCGGCCGGGTGAGCCTGTTATCCGCCTTTGCCGTGGCCTCGGAGTCTGACCTGCCGGAGCTCAACTCGGGGGCTTTACACAGATATCTGGCCGAGGCGGTCTGGTATCCCACAGCCCTCCTGCCTCAGTCCGGAGTGCGGTGGACACCAATCGATGATGGGGCGGCGCTGGCAACACTGACGGACAGGGGCACGACGGTGTCACTGGAGTTTAGATTCAACAGCGCCGGGGAGGTTACGGGGGTATACAGCCCCGGTCGCTTCGGCAACTTCGACGGCGAATACAGGCAGGCAGCATGGGAAGGGTATATGCGAAATTATGAGGTGCAGTCGGGCATGCGCGTTCCGGCGTATGGCGAGGTCGGCTGGTATGACGCCGGAACATGGCAAGCAGTCTGGAAAGGAGACCTTGTCGATGTGCAATACGAGTTTGCCCCGTAAATCACACGCTTGCCAGACCCCTGCACCCAAGCAGAAGTTCCGGCCAGCCGCTAATACGGGAGTGTTGTCCGTAAATACCTTGCCGGTTTCTTTGTATGCCAGGCGCTTCATCCTCAGCAAAGACAATGATGACTGCATTACTATTGCCAGCCGTTACCTGCAGAGGAGAAGCTGAGTATCAGGCACCTCTTTCATTTATTACTCTCTAACCGTACCTTTTCGGCATGAGCCTGCCTGAAGCCGTACTTCTCGACCGTGATGGTGTGATCAACTTTGATTCGCCCGACTACATTCTTACACCTGAGCAGTGGGAGCCGATCCCCGGCAGTGCCGAGGCCATTGGCCGACTGACCCGGGCAGGTATTCCTGTTGCCATCTGCAGCAATCAGTCAGGCCTCGGCCGCGGCATGATGAACGAGGAGCTCTTCCACGCCATTCACGCCAAGATGCTGCTGGCGATAGAAGAGGCCGGAGGTATGCTGACGCACTCGGCCTACTGCCCGCACACTCCGGAAGAGAAATGCAGCTGCCGCAAGCCGCTTCCGGGTCTGATATTTGAAGCTCTCGATGCACTGGATGTAAAGGCTGCCGATGCCCTGATGATCGGTGATTCCACACGTGATATCGAAGCCGCTCACGCTGCGGGTGTTGATTCGATACTGGTACAGACAGGCTATGGCAATGCCGAAATGATCCTGCAAAGGTCGCTGGTTATTAATCCGGAGATAAAAGCCTTTGATAATCTGGCCAGTGCTGTGGATGCACTGTTTGAAGGGATCATATAAATGCTGTTTGTTCGCTCCGCTCTGTTCAACCTCTGCTTTTTTATTCTCACGCCTATCTGCTCCATTCTGGTTCTGTTTTTCCGGCCATTCGGATTCCATGCCTCATGGCTCTGGGCCAGAGCCTGGTCGAAAATCACACTATGGCTGGTAAAAGTGCTCTGCGGTATTCGTGTTGAAATTGAAGGGAAGGAGTATTTCCCCGATGAAGCCTGTGTAGTCATGGCCAAACATCAGTCGGCACTGGAGACCATTGCCATGCCGATGCTGGTACCTCCCTATGCATGGATACTCAAACGCGAACTCTTCTATATCCCGCTCTTCGGCTGGGCACTTGCCATGATGGGCACCATCGCCATCCGCCGGGGCAACCCGCGTGAAGCAATCAAGCAGGTGATTGAACAGGGCAGGCAGCGGCTTAAAGAAAAACGCTGGGTAGTGATATTTCCGGAGGGAACCCGCTCAGCTGTCGGCACTACCGGCAACTATCAGCCCGGCGGTGTAGTCGTTGCCCAGAAAGCAGGCGCCGCCATTTTGCCGATGGCACATAATGCCGGAACACACTGGCCCAAACGTGGATTCATCAAACATCCGGGCACCGTCACATTCCGTTTCCTGCCGTTGATTGATGCGGAAACTGTAAAAAACACCAAACGCAATGATCTTCTGGAACAGTTAAAAACGGTTATTGAGGCCGACACCCGAAAACTGGAAAATCTTTAACCACAGAGACACAGAGGCACGAAGAAAAGAGCGCTTGTTGCTTTATCTTTGTGCCTTAGTGCCTTCGTGGTAAAAAGGCTTTACAGGATGTCGAGAACTGACTCCGGTGGGCGGCCGACCGCAGCCTTGTCGCCATTGACCACAATCGGGCGTTCAATCACTTTCGGATATTGCACCATCAGGCTGATCGCCTCGGTACGTGACAGGTCACGCCCCTTGAAATGCTGAGTGAACTCTTCCTCGCCCCTGCGCATCAGTTCTGCAGGCTCTCTGCCGAGTATCGTCAGAATATGATCCAGTTCGGCTTCAGATGGTGGTGAATTCAGATACTCGATGATATTCGGTTCAATGCCCTGCGCTTCAATCAGGGCCAGCGTCTGGCGGGATTTTGAACAGCGGGGATTATGGTAGATGGTGATGGTCACATATCTCTCCTTCAGATCATTCGGGCATGGCTATAATGGGCGTCCTTCAATCTTTTTCAAGAAATCCCATGAAAACCTCGAACCCCCTAGATTGCCTCCAGGGCGGCATATTTAAGCATCAGCCGTTTAATGCCGACATTTCTGAACTGCACGGTAACACGTATGGCATCACCGCCACCTTCAAGCCCGAGAATGACCCCCTCGCCGAAAGTGGGATGCACCACACTGCTACCAATATCATATGCGGTATCACCGGCTGTGGTGCTGGTTTTGACAACCGCCTCCGGCTGCTTCAGCACATCCCGGCCAAGTTTGGCAATAAAGCGGCTTGGAAGCGGGTAATTCATATCACCAAACACACGGCGGACGCGTGCCGAGGTCAGCAGCAAAGCCTCTTTGGCACGGGTTATGCCAACATAAAGCAGCCTGCGCTCTTCCGCGATGCCCGACTCCCCCTCATCCAGCGATCGCTGATGCGGGAGCAGTCCATCTTCAATACCGGCCAGCACGACCGAATCAAACTCCAGCCCTTTAGCCCGATGCAGGCTCATCAGAGAGATACGGTTATCATCATCCTGGTCTTCGCCGTTCAACTCTTCGCCACTCTGCAACAGGGCTGCCCGGTCCATGAACTCAATCGGTGTCACGCCTTCAATCAAGGTCATCTCAATGGCCCCCTGCAGCGCCCGGATATTTTCGATTCGTGACTCCGATTCAACCTGTCCCATCGCCTTCAGACTCTCCAGATAGCCGCTCTTCTCCAGCAGCTCTCCCAACCCCAGGTCCGGCATATCTGCTGCCCGCTGCCTCAGCTCAACCATCAGAATCGCAAGCGGCTCAAGTTTTTTGGCCGGGCCCTCACCAGCGCTTCCCGCCAGCAGGTCCAGCCACTCGGAGGCACGCATTCCACTGCCTGCCAATTGCGCAGCAATCACCTCCTGCCCCTTTGCCCCAAGACCCCGTTTGGGCCTGTTGCAGATGCGCAGAAGATGCATGGCATCGGCACAGCGGTTGAGCACGGCCCAGTAGGCCAGAGCATCCTTGATCTCCATCCGCTCAAAGAAGCCAACCCCACCAACAATCCGGTAGGGCATCCCCTCTTCACGCAGAACCTGCTCCATCGCCAGTGACTGCCGGTTGGAACGGTAGAGCACCGCCATATCACGCCATGCCACACCCTGCAGATGTCTCTGATAAAAAAAGCGGGCGATCTTTCTGGCCTCATCGTATTCATCGTTACAGACCAGCCACTCCGGCATCTCACCTTCACTGTGGGTTGCAGCCAGCTTCTTCTCATGCCGATCCGAATTGGCCTCAATCACGGCATTAGCCAGCCTCAGAATGGCGCCACTGGAGCGATAATTTTCCTCCAGACAGTGAACCCCGGCACCATGCCAGAGCTTCTCAAAATCCAGAATATGGCGGACATCCGCACCGCGCCAGCCATAGATACTCTGATCATCATCACCCACCACGGTAAGGTTATGGTGTTCCGAGCAGAGCAGTGTCAGCCACTCATGCTGAACCGGATTGGTATCCTGATACTCATCGACCAACACATGATCGAAACGGCTGCGTATGGCGGCAGCGATATCCGCCTGCTCACGCAGCAGCACGACGCAGTTAAGAATCAGGTCGGAAAAATCCATCCGCTCCAGCCGTTTCAATTCACTCTGGTAGGTCACATAAAGTTCACGTAGATCAATGTTGTTCCAGAGCTGTTCGGGCGCCTGCTCAGGCAGAATGCCGGCATGCTTGCAGTGCTCAATCCAGCTGAGAAGATAGCCGGGGTGCAGCTTTTCGGAATCGATATTGCGACTCTTCAGTACTCTTTTGACCAGGGTCTTCTGATCGTCGGCATCAAGCACCTGAAATGAGCGTGGATAACCAAGCGCATCGGCATAGCGGCGAAGTATTCGAAGCGAAATGGAGTGGAATGTTCCGGATATAACGCCACCGCCATCATCACCAATCAGGCCGGAAAGCCGCTCTTTCAGCTCTCCGGCAGCCTTGTTGGTAAAGGTAACTGCGAGAATCCGGTGCGGCGCATAACCCCGCTCAGCAATCAGATGGCCGATTCGATGTACAATGGTTCGGGTCTTGCCGGAACCGGCTCCTGCCAGAATCAGTTGCGGGCCATCAGCTGCCTCAACCGCCCGCTTCTGTGCTGCATTAAGCTCAAACAATTTGATTGCCCCGCAAAAGGCTTCCTGCCTTTTGCTTATATCGCTGCGGCGGCGCATGTCCGCCTACGCTTACGGCTTCACGATGTTCAGCCGCCGCACATCCATGTGCGGACTTATCAGTTTTATTCAAAGGGTGGCTGCGTACACCCTCCCGCATATGGACGTGTGACTTCAGTGAGCAGTTCGGATTTCGCAAAATTCGAACTGCGTTTAAGGCCGAGGGCAGGAGGCTCCGAGACCGCATGCTAAAAATGACTGTGATCTGACGTCTCGCCATGCTTGACGATCAGCTTGTGATAGGTTGAAAAAACAGCATTGCGGGAAAGTATCCCCAGCACCCGGCGCGGCTCATTTGCAGCCACCACAGGCATCTGTTCAAACTCTTCCTGATCCATCACATTTACCGCATCCAGCAGGCTTCCCGCCTCGGAAACGGTCTGCACATTGCGATTCACCACTTCTGAAGCCACAACGGCATCGCCAAGAGTAGGATCAAGCAACCACTCCTTCAGATCCTCAAAAGTTACAATACCTACCATCAGCCCGGTATCATCCACAACTTGAACACACCCCTTACCGGATGAGATGTAGACCCTCTTCAACTCGTCCAGACTGGCATGTTCTGATACGGCGGGGATGGCCCGCCATGGAATCCTCTTGATAGGAACCGCCCGCATCCATGAGCGCTCGAGCCCCCATCCGGTTTCAATGCCTTTGGCCTGCAGTTGTTCGGTTATAACCGATTCGGGCCCAAAGGCCCGCTTAACCAGGGTCGCCACAACACAGGCTGCCATCAGTGGAACCATGATGTGGTAATCTCCGGAGAGCTCGAAAATCATCAGGATTGTACTCATCGGTGCCTGAACGGCTGCTGCCAGAAGTGCCCCGCAGCCAACCAGTGCATAGGCACCGAAAGTCTCCGAATATTCCGGGAAAAACCCGTGTGCAACATATCCGTAAAGTGCGCCGGCAGTGGCGCCAATAAAGAGTGACGGGCCAATCATGCCCCCGCCGAAGCGACCTGCCGAACAGATGATACTGGTTGCTACTTTGGCCACCAGTAGAATGGCAAGAAAGAAAATGAGCGAAATTTTCCAGCCCAGACTGTCAGAGAGAATCTGTTCCAGCAGAATAGAACTGACCGTGCCATAACCAATCGACATAATCTCCGGTAACGAAAGTGCAACACAGCCCAGAATAAATCCGGCCACCACCGGCCTGAACAGGTTACTTTTTACCCGCTTTTCAAATTGTTCGCGAGCCTTCGGCAGCAGCTTGATAATCAATGTAGCGATCAGTCCGCAGAAGACTCCCAGCCCGATATAGGCCGGAATCTCCCAGCCGGAAACAAGCTCAAACTTTGGAATGGCAAATACCGGATAGTTTCCAAGCTCTGCCCGGGTAATGACCGTCGCAATAACTGCGGAGAGCACAATCGGTGTAAATGTCGCAACCGCATAGTCAGCAAGAATCACTTCGAGGGCAAAGAGTACGCCTGCAATCGGCGCATTAAATGAAGCCGCAATACCGGCAGCAACACCGCAGCCCAGCAGGATACGCATCTGCTTCTCACTCAGGCCCAGCTTCTGGCCCAGCAGCGATGCCAGCGCTGCCCCCAGTGCCACCGTTGGTGCTTCACGGCCCATACTGGCGCCACTACCCACAGCAATAATATTGCCGGCGAATTCTCCGACCGTCTTTTTCGCGGAGATACGGCCTCCGCGTTCAGAAAGCGCCTCAATCACGCCCGGAATCACCCTGAGCTGATCCTGAGGAAGCACCCTGGTATTGATCCATCCTACCAGCAGGCCTCCGGTAACGGGGGCAACAATATAGAGATACCAGGGTATGGCGCCAACTGCCTGAGACCATGTACGCTCCCCTGTCCAGAGCTGGCTTACCTCTTCAATGCCGAGGCGAAGGTAAAGCGCACCATAGCCAGCCAACAGGCCGACAAACAGAGAGAGCATGCCCAGATAGAGTGCATCCTGCCCACGTAACCATTTCAGGCCCTCATACAGCCGTGTTTTTATTGGCAGCTTTTTCATACCGTTTTCTTCTTCTTCAGCCATCGGGCAACATCCTGCTATCACCCGGCATGTCGAAGCAACAGCGGATGTCAGCTTTCGCCTGTTTCGGTTATGCTTCGGTTATGTTTGCAATCCTTCTTGGTATGGCCGCAATTATTGTCGCCGGTCTTCTCTGGCGAATTTATTTGGGGGCTGAAAAGGCTGAATTGATTCGCGGCCATCTGGTTCGGACCGTTTACGATATTTTCCTGCCAGCGCTTGTCCTGCATGTGATGTGGCAGGCAGAGGTGAGCCTCAACTCCATTCGCCTGCCGCTCGTCTCTGCGCTCGCCATTCTGCTCTCTCTGCTGGCCGCATCTCTGATCTATGCCGGTGGAAAGTGGCTGCCCGGCAGTAGCACCCGGAAGCGGAAGGCTGCCGGAGCACTGTTACTGGCTTCCAGTTTTGGCAACTTCACCTATCTCGGCCTGCCGGTACTGACGCAGACCTTCGGCCCATGGGCGCAATCGGTCGCCATCTACTTCGACCTCTTCGCCAGTACGCCTCTGCTGTTTACGGTTGGGATTCTTGTCGCCAGCCACTTCAGCCACACCACAAAGGCTGCCCATGTCGGCATTGAGTTGATTCGGGTGCCTGCTCTGTGGGCAGCCGTCGCAGGGGTTCTGGCCAGCGCATTTCATATTCCCATGCCGGTCTGGCTGGATGAGACACTGGGCGTGCTCGGCGCAGCCGTTGTACCGCTGATGCTGCTATCCATCGGCATGGCGCTTCGCTGGCAGTCCGGCTGGGCAGAGCGGATCCCCATGCTTCTCCCGATGGTTGTGATCCAGCTTGTGTTCATGCCGCTGGTGGTCTGGGCAGCCTGCATCGGCGTTGGCATGCCGGGCAACCTGCTCGCCCCGGCCATTATTGAGGGAGCGATGCCAACCATGGTGCTGGGGCTGGTGATCTGCGATCGATTCAAACTGGACACCAGCCTCTATGCCGAGGCGGTTACCGTCACCACCGCCCTGTCGTTATTGACCCTGCCCCTCTGGCTGGCGGTGGTTTCTTGATTGGTCCGCAAAAGGCTCCTGCCTTTTGCTTCAATCGCTCCGGCGGCGCATGTCCGCCTACGCTTACGAGCTCATGATATTCGCTCGCCGCACATCCATGTGCGGGAAGGTTGTTTCCTAACCCGCTTGCAGATGTGCCGAGGTGTTTGGTTCAAAACGGATAAAATGCAACATACGTTTAAACAGAGTCCTGTTTTCTCTTCTTATATTTGTGCATTCGTAAACAGACGTCTACAGTCAATAGACAACGTTACGCTAAGGAGATTTATTATGGCCACATACGAATGCCCGGTTTGCGGCATGGGTGTTAATGCCACCTGCGCCAAATGCGATGCACCACTGGTTCATGGAACACTGAAACTGGATGATGGCAGTGAAGTCCAGATTTCCGAATGCCCCAACGGTCACGGAAAAATCAAATCGCCCTTATGCTGTGGCAGGGACATGGTCTGCTCCACCGGCTAAGGAAGGCCGCAAAGCCGCTATGGTTGGAATGGAGTTATGTTTCCCACACATGGAGGTGTGGCGAGCGAATGAAATAAGCTCGTAAGCGTAGGCGGACAAATCAGCAGGACAGCTGATTTGGAGGGGCTTTAGACCACCCAAAAGGTGAGAGGCCATGGATGGACTCGAATCACATGTGCCGCCGAAGCGATATGAGAAAAAGGCAGGAAGCCTTTTGCGTATCATTAGATAAAAGCCCATGCGATCACGGTATAGCGGGCGGCTTTACCGATGGTGACCAGCATTAGAAAGGAAAAAGCGCCACAACGCAGCAGGCCTGCCACCAGACAGAGCGGATCACCGACCACCGGTAACCATGCGAGTAACAGGGACGGCATGCCATATTTGGCAAACCACGCCTCAGCTTGCGCCACTTTCGCTTCGTCCATCCGCAGCCACTTTTTATGCACCGCTTCATTGCCAAGTCTGCCCATACCGTAGGTGATCAGGCTACCGAGCACATTTCCCACTGTTGCAATCACGACCAGCAACAGGGGGTCGCCGCCCTCATTCAGCCGGTAGAGAAGCAGCGCTTCCGAGCCGCCGGGGAAAAGGGTGGATGAGATCAGCGCAGAGAAAAACAGAGTCCAGTCCATCTGCTATACTCTTCCCCAATGTCTGCCCAAACGCATCTTTTTCGCTATGAATCCCCGCTTGGCCCCATCGGCCTTGAGCTGGCCGGTGATGTTTGCCATCACATCACGCTGGGCTCCACCCGTGCGCCGGAGTGTTCACCCGACCACCCGATGGCACTCTGGCTGCGCGCCTATTTCATGGGGAGCCATTTGAACCTGCCCCCCATTGCACCGCCGAACACACTGTTTCAGAAGCGACTGCGCAAAGCGCTGCTGGAGATCCCCTTTGGTGAGACACGAACCTACGGCGAATTGGCAAAGGCGCTGAACAGTGCGCCTCGCGCCGTCGGGCAGTCGCTGGGAGCCAATCCCCTGCCGATTCTTATCCCCTGCCACCGGATTGTGGCTGCGGACGGACTGGGTGGTTTTGCCTGCGGGCTGGCATGGAAAAAGAGGCTGCTTAAATTTGAGAAGGCCATGTAACGGAGTGCCCCTGAACAGTAGTATCGCAACCGATGAAATCCCTACCTGACCCACTGGACTCGTGCCACAGGCCACGGGGTAAAAACCTCGGGGTCCCCGAACTGATCGCCATCGCACTGGGCGGTATGATCGGCGGCGGTATTTTTTCTATCCTCGGTATATCGGTCTCCATGGTTGGCGCATACGCCCCGCTGGCCATTGCCATCGGCGGCGTCATCGCAGCCATGGCCGCTTACTCCTATATCAAGCTAGGTATCCTCTACAAAGATGAAGGCGCCACCTACGCCTTCTTCAAAAGGACATATCCCACCTCACCGCTGGCAGCATCCTTTATCGGCTGGTGGGTGATCTTCGGCTACATCAGCACCATGGCGCTCTACGCCTATACCTTTGCAGCCTATGCCATCAGCAGCTTTCCCGTTGCCGATAGTGAGTGGGTCAGAAAAATAGTTGCCGGAACCGTCATTCTCTTCTTTACACTGATCAACGTCTGGAGTGTCAAAGGGATGGGCAGGCTTGAAGATCTGATGGTGTACACCAAGCTGATCATTCTTGTCGTGATCTCATTCGTGCTGATCAATAACAGCAGCACAACCCTGCCCGCACTGGTTTCGAACAACGGCTCATTCGATCTGATGGCGATATTGATTGCCGCCTCGATCACCTTTGTCGCTTACGAAGGTTTTCAGCTGGTGATCAACGCAACCAATGAGATGGAACAACCGGAGAAGAATATTCCAAGGGCGATCTATGCGGCCGTCTTTCTGGCAACCGCGATCTATGTGGTCATTTCGCTGGGGGCGGTTCTCGCCATCCCGTTCAGCGACCTTATTGAAAACAAGGAGTACGCCCTCGCCGCAGGCACCAACCACATTCTCGGCAACTGGGGCACCGATCTGATCATCATCGGCGCCCTTCTGGCCACCAGCAGTGCCATCAGCGGCACGCTGTTCGGTGCGTCAAGGCAGATGGCGGTGATTGCTGAAGATGGTTATTTCCCCGCCATCCTCTCCGAACGCACCCATCGTATTCCCCGCAACGCCATCATGGCCATGTCACTCTTTGCCCTTCTGCTGATCCTGGCCGGAAACCTGCGCCAGATTCTTGAGTTCGGAAGCGTCACCTTTCTGCTGGTCTCGCTGTTGATGGCCTGTGCCAACTTCAAGAAACGGGAATCAACCGGCTCCTCGACCATCCTTACCCTTCTCACAATTTTGGGGCTGACAGTCGGTACGTTCTGCATCCTCTATTTCGAGGCCATCCACCAGCCGGAACAGCTGTTTTTCATTCTTGGAATCTATATAGTGTTGTCTCTGGGAGCATGGGCTTATGCAAAAAGTCATCA
>JAIPJD010000039.1 GCA_021734365.1 Mariprofundaceae bacterium
GCTTTTTTCAGTGGCCGCCGGTTGATGTCGATAAATGAGTCGCCAAGATTGACCAGATACACGATCTGCTCCCTGCTCAGGTCGGCGATGCCGAAAAGATGTTTGAATGAGTTCATTTCGTCACCTGCCTTAGTTCAATGTACCACCCCTCCGGGTCGGTAATCAGCTTCACCGACTGGCCGGCCTCCGCCTGATGTGAGAGGCCGACAATATCGGCATAGATCGGCAGCTCGTGTCCACCCCGGTCCAGCAGTACGGCCAGCTTTACGCTAGCCGGACGACCGTAATCGAATATATCTCCCAGTGCCGCCCGGATGGTTCTACCGGTGTAGAGTACGTCATCGACAAGCTGAATATTCTTATCTGTGATATCAAAGGGAAGGTCACTCGGACGCACCTCAGGATTTGGCCCGATGGTATCCAGATCATCACGGTAGAAGCTGATATCAAGATTGCCACGGTGGACGGTTGTCCCTGACTTATTCAGTCGATGCTGCAGTGCATCCGCCACCTTTGCGCCACCGCAGCGGATGCCGACCATATAGATCTCATTGCTGTTGCCAGCACTCTCTTTAATGGACTGGGCCATGGCATCGAGTGCCGAATTAACGTGGCTGCTATCAAAAATGGTGTTGGACATTACCGGTCACCCCGTTAGTGCCGGATGAGCGGCAATAAAGTCTTCAAGAATGACAGCTGCGGCTGTCTGATCAAGTTTCGCGCGTACCCGTTTTTCATTGAGCCCCTGTGCAAAGAGGCGCTCTCTGGCTGTCCATGTTGAAAGGCGTTCATCCTGAAAAAGGATGGGAAGCCCGGTAGCCTGCTGCAATTGTCCGGCACCCTTTCTGCAGTCTTCAGCCTGTACACCCTCAGTGCCATCCATGTTTCTGGCCAGCCCAACCACAATGCCTTTACAGCCGTACTCTTTGATCAGTTTCAACACCTGTTTCGGCCAACCGGAGTCGTTCCGGTGCAGGCAGGTGATACCACGGCATGAGAGACCCAGCCGGTCTGACACGGCAACGCCGATACGCTTTTTTCCGACATCAAGAGCCAGCAGCGGGAGGGATAAATTTTTAAGGATATGCTCTGAAATCTGTTCAGAAATAGTGAAAGGTGTCGTGGATTCAGGTGCCACGGAATCAGAAGTTGAGCAGGATGCGGCTGTCATTAAATCCGAGATTCTGCAACGTTTCACTGCATGCGTCCACCATTGCACTCATTCCGGCCAGACAGGCGACGCTGTTTTCTCCACTTGGATGGTCAGCCAGAAGCATATCCTGCACATATCCAATGGCACCGTTCCAGTCATCGCTGCCGGTGGCAACCGAGATGTTAACCTCAATGTTGTGTCTGGAGAGTGCATCCATTTCATCGGTCAGCAGGTTATGCAGGGGGGTGAGAAATCCGGCATAGATAGTCACCTTACCGAAATCGGAACGATGATGGATAATACTGTCCCATACGCTTCGTAGCGGTGAGATGCCGGTACCAACGCCCATCAGAATGACATCGCAGCCTTTGAATGGAGCAAGGTTAAAGCCTTTGCCCATCGGTCCTTCAACCTCAACCTCAGCACCCGGGGCAAGCAGGGCCAGATGGTCGCCGATACTGGTTCCCTGCTTGATCACAATCTCGTAATGACGGGACTCGTGGGGGGAGGAGGCTACGGCAAAGTAAGCAGGTGCCGGATTCTTTACATCGGGAATACCCATACGAATAAACTGTCCGGGAACAAATGGCTTAACAGGCTCTCTGTCCGGCATTTCAAGCGTCATTTTCATAACAATATCCACACAGGCCGGATCGGTGATACGGACATTCTTTTTAAGACGCATGCGATATGTAGAAGATTGCTGCACTATTGCCCCGGAATTGAAAAATTGTTTGATGCAAATCAACACATCCATGTTTTGATTCTGTAACGCTAAGCTAATAATGTATTCTAGTAAGTAGCTGCACATTGCAGCGAAGGGTCACCGAAGATGCAAGCACAAAAATGTCTGGAACTGAAAATTGATGGTATCGCAATGGATGAATCGGCATTCCAGTGGCTTGCCGAATCTCAGCAGGCTATGGGGACATCGCTGGAAACCGATTTTGATTCCGCTGCTGTGACCCATATCGCCTGGTTTGAGCTTAGCAGTGATGAGCCGCTACAGCGGGCACAGCTCTCAGCTGCTGCTTTGCTGAGCGGTGCAAAAAGCAGTCAGGTTCAACTTAAGGTCCTGGGAGACGACTGGGAAACGGCATGGCAGCAGAACTGGCATGCGATGCCTGTCGGTAAGCATCTCTGCGTACGTCCCTCCTTTTGTGATCCGCTTGAGGGCAACTATATTGATATCGTGCTTGATCCCGGCATGGCCTTCGGTACCGGCCAGCATGCAACGACACAGCTCTGCATGGAGGCGATTGAGCGCCTCTGTTCTAAAAAAGAGGGTGAAGAGGGGCCTCCGGAAAGCATGCTTGATATGGGCGCAGGTTCAGGTCTTCTGGCCATTGTGGCCGGGAAACTTGGTGCAAAAGGCATTGTTGCCATTGATAACGATCCGATCTCGGTTGAGGCAAGCCGGGTGAATGCCGGTATCAACGGCGTGGAGCTGAAGTCCCTTCTTGATGACAGGCCGCCGGAGCAGCTGTTTGATCTTGTTGTGGCCAATATTCTTGCAGGCCCTTTGATTGAAATGGCTCCAAAGCTGGCAAAATGTGTGGGCAGGCATCTGGTGCTTTCAGGCTTGTTGCGCGAACAGGTGGAGAGTATCAGCCGGGCCTATGTTGATGCGGGCATGCAGGTTGTTCGCAGCGATTTCCGGGAGGAGTGGGCCTCGGTGGAGTTGAAACCGGGCTTATAGAGTCAGGCCGAACTGATAGACCAGCAGCGCCCCCAAAAGTGTAATCAGGACTCCGGCCACCCTGATCCACGTGTCCATGAATGGCAGGAACAGCTGCTTCCAGCCGATCATGGATGTTTGTTCTGTGTCAGATGTTTGAATCAGTCGGAGGACTTTTTCATACCGATGAGCTGGAACAGTTCCAGGCGTGAGGATGGGTTATTCAGAAATGCGCCGGTTAGTTTCGAGGTGGTAGTCCAGGAGTTGGGCTTGTGGACGCCCCGGTGGCACATACAGAAGTGCTGGCACTGAATGATGACGGCCACGCCGTCGGGCTGCAGCTCTTCCTCAATAGCATTGGCGATCTGCATGGTCAGTTTTTCCTGCACCTGCAGACGTTTGGCATAACCTTCGGCAACACGGGCCAGTTTAGACAAGCCGACAATACGGCCATTGGGGATATAGGCGATGTGAGCCTTGCCGACAAACGGCACCATATGGTGTTCGCAGTGGCTGTGGATATCGATATCGGAGACCAGCACCAGTTCATCGTAACCTTCCGCCTCTTCAAAGGTCTTGGAGAGGTGATCACGTGGCTCTTCCTGATAGCCGGAGAAATGCTCCTGCATGGCCGCCAGCACACGGGCCGGCGTCTCTTTCAACCCTTCACGGGATGGATCTTCGCCGATATAGCGAAGCAGTCCGCGGACATGCTCCATGGATTCAATATTTTCCGGGTCGGTGGTATCAAAATCGTCTGTCAAAGAAGTTCCCCATCATGCAAGCTTGCCCCACATTAGCGCATAGCAACGAGTAACGACACCCCAAATGTTTCGGGGAGTGACAGACAGGAGATTGATTTGGTCAGAGTGGATCTGCTTCGCCACGGCGAGCTTGAGGGTGGGGTGAAGTATCGCGGCACAGTTGATGACCCGCTGACACAGGCTGGGAGAGCCTCCATGGATGCGGTGTGGAATCAACTTCGGTCGGATATCGATCTGGTGCTCTCATCGCCGTTGAGCCGTTGTCTTGAGCCTGCCACCGAGTGGGCCAGATCTGTTGAAATCGAATGTATGGTTGATCCACGTGTGGCCGAAATGAACTATGGTGAGTGGGAGGGGCTTACGTCTGAAGAGATTATAGCGTTATATCCCGGTATGCTTGAGCAGTGGCGCGCCAATCCCGAAGGCCTGCAGGTGCCGGGTGGAGAGAGTGTGTATCAACTGCGGGATCGGATCACATCTTTCTGGTCTGATGTTTGCGAGAAGTATGACGGACGGCACCTGTTGGTTGTGGCACATTCAGGCTCACTTCGTATGTTGATAGCCTGTTTGTTGAATGCACCGATTATCTCGACACGGCATATGCAGATGCCCTACGGCTGCTGGAGCCGTATTGAAACGGCAGAAAGCGTCAGTCGGCTGGTGTTTCACAACAGATAACAGCTGATCCGACCTTTACCGCCAATTCACTGCTATAATCGGTTAGCAGTGAATATTGAACTCGCAGGAGTGAGTGATGAGAAAGGTATTAATGGGGTTGCTGGGTTCACTGTTTCTGGTGACACCGGCGCCGGCTGAGAGTGCAGATAATGAGGCCCAGTTGGGGACACTGCGCTGCCTGACCGATAAGGAGAAGGGCTATTCGCTGCTGATCAGTTCGGTGGCCAGGGTAAAGTGTGTGTTTGTTATCACTGGAGGAGGTGGTGATGGTATTGAACATTACAGGGGCGAGACGGGTATCGGGTTCGGTATCGACCTCAACTTCAATCGCAGGACTAAACTGGACTATTCAGTGATTACAAAGCACTACAAGTCCGGGAGCTATGAGCTTGCCGGGAAATATTACGGTGGTGGTGGTTCGGCTACTGCGGGTATCGGTGTAGGTGCACAGGTTCTGATTGGCGGCAGCAACAAGCGCTTTTCACTGCAACCGGCCTTCGTGGGTAGCAGAGGTGCCGGAGTTTCAGCCGGCCTGACCTATCTGTATCTGGAGCCGGATAAGGAAGCGGATCCGGTCGAATAGAGGCCTTCCACTTTTTACCTGATAGCCCGTTGTGCGGTCTCGGCAATGTGTGCGCCGTAGGAGCGGGCAGCAACTAATTGAGCTTCGGTGATGCTCTGTGGCATCCCTTCATGATTGCCACAGCGGGCATAAGGCCCCCATTGCAGGCCGGCATCGGCGTAGCCGGGAAGTGATTTGGGGAAGCCGATCACTACCATTCCCTGCTCCAGAAAGTGGGAGTAGAGCGCAGTCATGGTGCCTTCCACACCGCCACCACCGCCGCCGAAACCACCACCGGTGGCAAAGACCCCGCCGACTTTTCCCTCCAGCGCGTTCTCCATCCAGATCTTGCCGGCGCGGTCGATCAGCTGCTTCATCTGCCATGCCATCGAACCCATGTGAACCGGCGTGCCGAAGATAATCAGGTCAGCAGCTTGCAGGTCATCAAGGGAGGTTTCCGTAGCCAGCTTGAGTGTCACGGCACACTCCGTAGCAGCCCTGGCTCCGGCTGCCACGGCCTGCGCCATCTTTTCGGTGTTGCCGTAATCGGAGTGGTAGCTGATCAATACATTAAGTGACATCTATGGCTCCATTAGCTTCAAAATAACGGGTTAATTGAGTACCCATGCGACCATGGATGGTCGCTAAAATCGAGAATGATAGTGATAGATTATCATGCCATACGTCAATGTATGGCACCCTTCGAGCGTATTACGTACAAGATTGCTCTCCTGCAATTTTGTGTTAAAGCATCAGCACATGGAAGTGCTGATGCGGGTATAATAAACTAGGCATGCCCGATCTGATCGGTCAGGTTGGCCCTGTTGACCCCCATGCTCTGTGCAGCCATCCCCCAGCGCAGTTCCGGCTCGGCCTGAAAAACAAGATGATGATTGGCCGATGCAATGAGCCAGTCATTGTTGGCAAGCTCCTGCTCCAGTTGTCCGGCTTCCCAGCCGGCGTAACCGAGAATCAGCATGAAGTGTTCAGGGCCGCCCCCTGCCGCAATCTCCTCAAGTACATCGCGGGATGTGGTCAGGTGAAGTTCGGGTGTGATCTGCATGGTCGATTCATAGATGTGCCAGCCATCATGCAGGACAAAGCCCCTGAAGGGATCGATCGGCCCGCCTTCAAAGCTGAGTGCCCGTTTGTCGGGAAGCGATCCGATATGCGTGTGATCCGGTGTCAGTTTCAAATCTTCAAGCACATCGATAATTGAAACTTCCTGCGGCCGGTTGATGATCAGCCCCATGGAGCCCTCATCATCATGGTGGCAGACCAGCACGACAGCATCACGGAAATGGCGATCCTGCAGGGATGGCATGGCCAGAAGCACCTGCCCGGCAAGATCGCTAACCAGCACGATTCACCTCCGGTGCAATGCTGTTCATTAACATCAGCCGGGCCATTTTTATCGCTTCCATGATACTACTGTAGGACACTTTTCCCGTGCCTGCACGATCCAGTGCAGTGCCGTGATCAACACTGGTGCGGATAAACGGGAGCCCGAGTGTGATGTTAACGGCATCTCCAAAGCTGAGCGCCTTGATCGGGATCAGCCCCTGATCGTGATAGCAGCAGACGATAGCGTCATACTCCTTTCGCATCTGCGGTGAGAAGAGTGTGTCTGCAGGAAGTGGCCCTGCCACATCAATACCATCGTGTTTTACCTGTTGAATGGCCGGGGTGAGAATGGCCGCTTCCTCATCGCCAAAATGCTGTTGCTCACCGGCATGCGGGTTAAGTCCGCAGAGGGCAAGCCGTGGCGATGAGAGTCCAAATCGCTGTTTCAGATCATGGTGGGTAATACGTAAGCTGGTGGCGACATCTTCAATGTTCAAAGCAGTGGCAACATCCTTGAGTGGCATATGGGTGGTCAGCAGCGCCACCCGCAACTGGCTGGAGGCGAGCATCATAACCACGCGCTCCCTTCCGGCCAGTCTGGCCAGAAACTCGGTGTGGCCGGGGAAGTCAAAGCCGGAATCGCGCAGAACTGCTTTTTCGATCGGGGCTGTAACCAGCGCTGAAGCCTCTCCCCGCAGGCAGGCATGGGTTGCGGCCTCAATACAGGCAATGACAGCGGCAGCCGTGGAGGCAGATGTCCTGCCCGCTGTCACGTTACCGAATGCAACCCCTTCCGGGAGGGGATTCCAGCAGAGAAGGCTTCCCACTCTGCTGAGGCTCTTTAGTGAACGGCTCTCAACAATATCGATGTTGATGCCAAGCTCCTGCGCCCGCTCACTCAGCCAGAGGCGGGGAGCCGCAATCGTGATATTGTTAAAGAGCTCAGGCTGGGCATCGAATGCAAGCAGAACACAGTCCGGGCCTATGCCTGCCGGTTCACCGAGTGTGAGTAGCAGGGGAGGAGGCTGGGCGGGGGTCACCGATCAGGGCCTAGTTACAGCCTTTACGTTCAATGACAGCCGCAGCTCTCAGGCTTCCGATCCAGCGCGGAGTCTGGCTCTGCATCTCGGCATTGATCAGTAGCTGCTGAATCTGATCACGATGGGATTCGAAGGCATTGGGGTCGATATGACGTTTGGCAGTTACACGGATGATGTGCAGACCGAAGGAGCTTTCCACGACACCACTCGTCTCTCCGGGCTCAAGTGCAAACGCTGCCTTTTCAAATTCCGGCACCATCTGCCCCTGACTGAACCAGCCGAGGTCACCGCCCTTTGCGGCACTGGGGCCCTGTGAAATATCTTTGGCACGTGCGGCAAACGCCTCGTCCGAGCTTCCCTGCATTTCACGGGCAATGGTTGCCGCCCGATGGAGGATTTTCGCTCTGGCAGCTTCATCGGCTGAGTTCGGCAGAGAAAGCAGGATATGGCGGGCATGGACTTCATCACGGCTCTCGCCGGTTTCGGGCTCATGCATACGTTCACCGATTACTTTCAGGATATGGAAGCCTCCGGCGGAGCGGGCCGGTTTTGCGATGCCGCCAACAGGGAGTGTGAACACCTCGTTGAACTGCTGGGCAATACCGCCCGGAAAAAACCAGCCCATGGCCCCACCCTGTTTTGCATCCGGAGCCTCGGACTCCAGAGCGGAGAGTTTGGCAAAGTTGCCTCCATTGATCAGTTGTTCGTAAATGTTTTCTGCTTTCCGGCTAACTTTGGAAAACTCATCAGGGGTTGGTGTGGATGGCAGGGCAATGAAGATCTGGGCAAGCTGTATCTCGCGGATCGGTTTCGGGTCTTTCAGGAATTTACGGTAATACTCGCGCATGGCCTCTTCACTGATGCGCACGTTTGAACGAACTGCGGCATTGATTACTTTACCGGTCAAAAGGCGTTCGCTAAGTGTCTCACGATACTCTTCAATGTTTATGCCCTGTGCCTTTAGCACCTCCGTTAACTGGCCGGCCGGGATGTTGTTTTTTGACTCCACATCGGCCATGGCGTTATCAATCTCCTCCGCCTCAACGGTGATGCCGAGGCTGGCCGCCTCCTGCTGCTGCAACAGCAGTGTGATACGTGTTTCAAGTGCGCGTTCGGAGAGCTGTGCATCGGGTGGAAGCAGACCCTGTCCGGAGGCTTTGAGCTGTTGAATAAGAATCTCTTTCTCGTGATTCACCTGATAGCAGGTGATGGCGATGCCGTTGACGATGGCAGCGACGGCATCAATCTTTTCTGCATGAGCAGTACTAATAGCTGATGAAAATATCAACGACAGCAGGCTTGTCATAGTAAAAAAAGAACGCATGTAAACTCCGGTTAGGGCCTGTTAATACTTCAATAGGGGTAATTTTTTCAGGTTATGATCCGACACTACCCAGCCCCTTAAATCCTAGCAAGAAACGGACACCGAAATCCGAAGTGATGGTGCTTCCATTCACATTGTTGCGGTAGCCTTCAATACGCAGATCCCAGCATGGGTGAAGATAGTGAATGCCACCGCTGGCCTGCTGCATCAGCTTCAAACGGGGGTCATACTGCCAGTTGCCGAATGCGTTCCAGCGTTGAGCCACTCTGAGGGCAACGTTGGCTGCGATCAGTTCCGATGCGACAGCATAGCGGGCATCAGTCTTCTGCCAGCTTACATGAAGCGTGTGGCCACGCTCGCTTGCCATGTGCAGAGCGCTATATGCCTTGGCCCAGTAGCTGTCTGCGGGATTATATTGGCCACCGGCTGAGACAGAGATGCCGGCAAGCGGATAGATGGAAATTTCACCCAGCAGGTTGGAGAAGGGGCGTGTGGCTGCTACCAGCGTGGCCGGATCAACACTCTCCCGCTTCAGCTCGTAGGCAGCTCCCAGTTTTGCATTCACAACATCCCGTGCAGCGGCTCCCGCCTGATCCTTGTGCTGCATGCCTGTTTCCAGAAGCAGGCTGATCCGGTTGATCCGTTCGATACGGTCACGACCCGTGTAGCGGTTGCCGGTCAGGAGGTTGCTCATCGAGAGCCGGCTGAATGCCGAATCAAAATTGGGCAGGGCACTCTGGTCCGGTGCGGCAATATAGTCATAGCGGAGGATCGGCGTGATGGTGTGCCGCCATCTGCGGCTCTCACTGATACGTTCGAAGTTGATGCGGTTGTCGAGGCTGGCTTCGAAGGTGTTACGGCTGAGAATTGACTGGCCAGCACTCTCCTTTAGCCAGTAATGGGTATGCCTGCCACCCACTTTCAGGGTCGATTCGACACCGCCTCCGGGAAGTTGCCAGGGCACTTCAATGAAGGGGTTCAGGTCAAGGCGCCAGCCATCCACACCAGCTTTGCGTGCAAACCGGGTCGTTTCCTGTTCCAGCACCACCATTGCCGTATCACCTGCAACCGGAACCCGGATTTCACCTTCAAGGCGGGGAAGGATCTGCAGCGTTGCCGCATTGCTCGGGGTGGTCAGATCCTGCTGGTGCCGGACAAATAGCGACCACCTGTCCATCTCCCGGTTCTGGAACAGCGATGCCTGGCTCTGCAGGTAACTTTTGGACACATCAGCGTTGTCGGTAGAAAAGTCGGCAAGATATTGATGGTCGCTGATGTGGTCGCCTATGGCTGTGAAGCCGATACCATAGGGGAGGGGTCGGCGGATATCACCGCGCACCCGGCCCCGCTGGGTTGATGCCACTTTGTCATTAAGCCCCTCGGCCTGAATCTTTTCATATCCACCGGAAGATACATGCCTAAGTTCAGCCGCACCCATAAATCCCCGTGCGGTCATCCATCGCGGTGTCAGGGTTGCATCCCAGTTTTGTGCCGGTGCAAGGTAGTAGGGCAGTGCCACATCGGTTCCCCGGATATTACTGGTCGATACGGAAGGCATCAGCAAGCCTGACTGACGTCGCAGTACCTGACTCCAGTAGGGGGTGTAGAAGATGGGAACGCCTGCCAGTTCAAAACGGGCATCCCGGGCAGTCATCAGACCGTTCTCCTGGTCAATTTCTGCATGGCTGGCCTTGAGCAGCCATGTCTCCGCATCGGGAGGACAGGATGTGATCGTGACATTCTCAGCCGTGACAACCCCGTTCTCATCGCGCTTAAGCAGATCAGACTTCAGCCGCTCTCCATCCTTCAGTGTTGCCTCGGCATTGTGGAGTTCACCGGTCTTGTTAACGGTATGCATCTCACTCGACTCGGCCCTGATGGTGGAGCCCTCCGATGTGATGATAACGTTGCCTTTGGCGTTGAACTCTCTCTTTTTAGCATCGTAGGTCACATGGTCGGCTGCAAGTGTTTCACCCTCGCGCTCAATGATAACACTGCCTTCGGCGATCAGGACACCGTTGGCATCGCGCGTGACGGTGTCGGCTACAACATCGACGGCTTTGACTGGTGCCGGGAGCAGGGTCAGCCCCAGGGCAAGCCCCAGAGCAAGGGGACGGGACAGCATTAACCATGTTCGCAGCATGGCATGGAATCTATGCCTGATTAGATATGCGTCCAGCGTTGATTGGATTGTGAGATCCGGATCAAAGCATCCATGTCCCTTAGCCTGCGGGACGGCCATGTCGCATGGATAACCCCGGAAAAGTTCTTAACAGTTTCAGGCAGGTTTTTCGGCCATGCCGAGGTAGTTGGTCGAGAGGTCATCCGAGAGGGTAAACCGGTCACTGAACATCTGGTAAGACATGCCGCGAATCTCTTTAACCTCAAGGTCGCCAAGCCTCAGTGCATGCACCATCTCTGAGGGCTTAATGAACCTGTTGTACTGGTGGGTCCCCTTCGGCAGCCAGCCGAGCAGATATTCGGCACCGATAATCGCTTTCAGGTACGACGTGGGCGTACGGTTCAGGGTGGCGAAAAAGAGTTTCCCGCCGGGTTTAAGCATGGCGGCACAGGCAGCGATGGTGCGCGGCACATCAGGCACATGCTCCAGCACCTCAAGGCAGGTCACCACATCGTAGGCCCCGGCATGGGTCGCAGCCCAGGTTTCAGCATCGTTATATTCGTACTGCACCTCGACACCGGACTGTGATGCGTGAGTGCCGGCTACAGCCAGCGCCTTCTCCGAGCGATCAAGCCCGGTCACGGTTGCGCCACGGCTGGCCATCCCTTCGGCCAGCAGGCCACCGCCGCAACCGACATCGAGGATATTGCTTGCCTTCATATCGATCCGCTCCGCGATGTAGTCGAGCCTGAGCGGGTTAATCTGGTGCAGTGGCTTGAAGCGGCCCTTCGGATCCCACCATTCGGCGGCAATGGCCTCAAACTTGGCAATCTCTTCCGGATCAAAGTGTGCTGTTTGCATAGTCTTGAAAGCTGCTTTGCTGTTAAAGGAAAGGCAAGCGGATGCTGCCAGACCGGCCTGTGTCTAAATGCCTGAGGTCAGGCAGGCCAGTCCCGCATCATTCTGACCCGGAAACTGCGCCCTTTTAATTTGCCTTCGCCCAGTTTCTTCAGCGCAACCTTCACCACATCGCGGCTGACAGCCACGTAGGCCCAGTTATCAAAAATATGAATTTTCCCCACCTGATTTCCTGTAATGCCCTGATCACCTGTCAACGCACCGAGAATATCACCGGGACGGACTTTCTGTTTCTTGCCGCCACCAATTTGCAGGGTGGCCATCTTCGGTTTAACGGCTGGAGCCTCCAGCACACTCTGTGGTGGCAGCGGTTCGGCCTCGATCCTCTGTTCAAGATAATCGCCGAGCATGGTCATCTTCAGCTCCTCCTTATCGCTGAACAGAGAGCAGGCAATCCCCTTGCTTCCCGCCCGGCCTGTACGGCCGATGCGGTGGACATGCACTTCAGGGTCATTGGCAATGTGATAGTTAATAACGGCATCAAGCGAATCAATGTCGAGCCCCCGGGCAGCCACATCGGTGGCAACCAGAATCGAGCTGCTCCTGTTGGTAAAGCGGACCAGTGTCTGATCCCGGTCCCGCTGTTCAAGATCACCATTGAGTGCCAGCGCACTGAAGCCGTGGTGAACCAGATCTTCAACCAGGTCCGTGGTCTCCTTTTTCGTGTTGCAGAATATCAGGGTCGATTCCGGGCGGTGCTGTTGAAGCAGCAGGCGTACGGCGTCCATTCTCTGCTCAAGTGAATCCACCTTGTAGAAGTGCTGCAAAATCGTACCGCTGTCATGCGTGATTTCAGCCTTTACCATCACCGGTTTGACCATGATGCGGTTGGCGATCTTTTTGATCTGATCGGGGAAGGTGGCGCTGAGCAGCAGTGTCTGCCGCTGCTTCGGTGTCTGCCCGATGATCGTTTCAATGGCGGCCTGAAAGCCCATATCCAGCATGCGATCGGCTTCATCGAGAATCACGGTATTGACCCGATTCAGCTGCATGGTCCCCCTTAGCAGGTGGTCATCAATGCGGCCGGGTGTGCCGACAATAATGTGGGCGCCATATTTCAGGGATTCAATTTGCGGGCGGATTGATACGCCACCGCACAGCGTCAGCACTTTGATGTTGGGGATGCTACGTGCCAGCCGGCGAATCTCTCTGGTCACCTGATCGGCAAGCTCACGCGTTGGACAGAGTACCAGCGCCTGCACCTGAAGCGCTTTCACATTCAGCTTCTGCAATATGCCGAGACCGAATGCGGCGGTTTTTCCCGAACCTGTTTTCCCCTGCGCAATCACGTCTTTGCCAGCCAGGATATGGGGCAGGCTCTCTGCCTGAACCGGAGTCATCACTTCATAACCGAGTGTGGGGAGATTGCTTTGCAGATCGGGATGCAGCTTAAGAGTGGAGAAGGGTGTCTGGATCAAAATGTATGTCCTGAGGGGTCGGGAGTTATGGGAGCTGAATAAGCGGGTCCTGCGATAAAGATCAGCTGGCTGCCGGCCAGGAGCTGGTCTCGGTGGCCGTCACCCGGTAGAGCGGAGCCACATCGTTCGGTGAATTTTTTGTCACCTTCAGATCGTGCAGCAGTCCGTCTTTCACACTGTAGACCCAGCCATGCACATGCAGCTCATTACCACGCTCCCAGGCATTCTGCACAATGCGGGTGTGACAGATATTGTCCACCTGGCGAATCACATTAAGTTCGCATAGCCGAGACATCCGCTGCGCTTCATCCAGCTGATTCAGATGCTCCTCGTGCAGCATGTAGGTATCACGAATGCTGCGAATCCAGTTATCGACAATGCCATGATGCTGGCCTGCCATCGCCGCACGTACGCCGCCGCAATCGTAGTGGCCGGTGATGATAATGTGCTTCACGCCCAGCACATCAACTGCAAATTGTGCAGCCGACAGGCAGTTCAGGTCAGTATGGTGCACCTGGTTGGCGACGTTACGGTGAACAAACACCTTCCCCGGTTCCAGGCCAATAATCTCATTGGCCGGCACGCGGGAGTCGGAGCAGCCGATCCACATATACTCCGGGTTGTTCTGTGCTGACAAATGTTCGAAATAGGCCGGGTCTTCGGACAGACGCTTCGAAGCCCACTGGTGATTGTTCTCAAGCAGCTTTTCAGGATTACACATGGCCCGGGAATTTACGCGTTAGCCACCCATTTTTCCAGCTCGCCCTTTCTGTCCAGCTCATAAAGATCATCACAACCGCCAACATGCCGGTCATTAATGAATATCTGCGGGATCGTACGGGCACCGTCTGTACGCCTGAGCATCTCATCCCTCCTCTCCGGCTCGGCCTGCACATCATACTCGACAAAGGTCAGGTCACGCTGTTTCAACAGCGCCTTTGCCCGCACGCAGTAGGGGCAGTAGCCTCCGGAATACATTTCAATTGTTGCCATGATCTTTTCCTTATTCGTTCAGTAGTGTTCGCGCCAGTGAAAAGGCATAAACAGGCTGCTTAAGCGGCCTTAAAGCCTTTGCCGCATGATGCAGCGTAGCACCGGTGGTCACAATATCATCCACAATCCAGACCTTGCCTGCCACGCCCGTTTTTAACCGGATCGACTCCAGGTAGTCTTCATCAACGTAAAAACTCTTACGAAGATTTTTTCTTCGTGCAACACCGGAGAGTGCAGATTGTCGTACCGGCGTGCCTCTACGCCTCAAAATTCTCCAATCCCACGTTGAACCCGTAAGCTGAGCAATCATGCGGCAGAGATCGGCAGCGTGATGCTGGCCGCTTCTGCGCATGCGTGAGAGTGGCATAGGGACCGGCAGAAGCAGGTCTTCAGGTTTAAAGATCTCTGTTAATCTGTTATCGGCCACGCTTAACAGCCAGCGAACGGCTGCATCATCACTGCCAAGCTTCCAGTGCAGCAGTGCTTCCCGCACCCCTCCCTTGTAGGCAAACAGGCTTACGGTGTTCACCTGTGCAGGCGGTGTGGAAAGACACCTGCCGCACGGGCCCGGAGCAAGGGACTGGGCCATTACCACGCCACAGATTCGACAACATGAAGGTGTTAGCGTCTCGATCTTTTCAAGGCAGTCACGGCAGCAATGTGATGCTTCCTGCAGGGGCTGGCGACAAAAAAGGCAGCCTGGAGGAAACAGATTCCTTCGAAGCCGGTTTACCCAGACAGGGAGTTTGGTTGACAGCGCTCTCATACCAAAGAGCATGCCGCAGATGCCGGATAGCCGCAATTGGTTCAAACCCACCCCCGCTTCACGAAGGCGAAGCCTGCCCGGTTCCCGGCGTCAGGGCATTTGTATAGAGGTCGATGGAAAGCCCATGTTCAACTTTGCATCCAATGATTATCTTGGGCTGGCCACACACCCTGCCGTGATGCAGGCAGCCTGTGATACGATTGCAAAACAGGGGCTTGGAAGCGGTGCATCGCGCCTTATCTCGGGTGATGCCCCGCTCATTCACCAGTTGGAGCGTGAACTGGCTGACTGGAAGGGCTTTGAGGATTGCCTCCTGCTTGGCTCCGGCATGCTTGCCAATATCGGCCTGCTGCAGGCGCTGGCTGACCGGCATACACAGATATTTGCCGACAAGCTGAATCACGCCTCGCTGGTCGATGGTGTGCGGCTCAGCGGTGCCCGTTGCCAGCGCTTTGCTCACCTCGACATGCATCAGCTTGAAGCGCTGCTGCAGAAACACCCGGCTGAACGCCGGATCATTGTCAGCGATGGTGTCTTCAGCATGGATGGTGACACGGCGGATATGAGCCGGTTAATAGATCTGGCCGAAACATCCGATGCCCTGCTTATCATTGATGATGCTCATGGCACCGGCACCGTTGGCCCTGAAGGCCGTGGCCTGACCGCACTGGGCGGCATCGCCGGCAACCCACGCCTGATCGAGGTTGGCACGCTGGGCAAGGCCTTCGGATCCTATGGTGCCTTTATTCTTGGTTCGGCCGAAATGATCGAGGGGCTGCGCCAGCGTATGCGGACACTGATCTACTCCACGGCCCTTCCACCAGCCCTGCCTGCTGCAGCATTGGCTGCACTGAACCTGATTAAGCAGGGCGATCTGGTACAACAGCTGCATGGCAATCTCGGGCTGTTTCGGAAACTGACTTCCAAACTATCACTGATGCCATCGGACTCCCCGATCCAGCCACTTCCTGTTGGTGAGGATGAGCAGGCAATGGCCATGGCCGGTCAGTTGAAACAACTTGGCTTTTTTGTCCCCGCCATTCGCCCGCCGACCGTACCTGAGGGCACTGCAAGACTCCGCATCACGCTTTCGGCTGCCCACAGCCGGCAGGAGATTACACAGCTGGCTCAAGCTCTGGAGAGTTTTGTATGAGTCTGCCCATGGTTTTTCTGCATGGCTGGGGCCAGTCCAGACAGGTATGGCAGAAACAACAGGCGTTTTTTCCGGATGCCACCTTTCTGAACCTTCCAGGCCATGGTGGTGCGGTGGATGCATCCGACTGGGTCACATCTATTTCCGGGCAACTGCCCGAATCACCATGCATGCTTATCGGATGGTCACTGGGTGGCATTCTGGCCATGAACGTAGCGCTGCAACACCCTGAAAAGGTGGCGTCACTGGTTCTTGTCTCGACAACCCCGAGCTTCTGTTCGAAACAGGGGTGGGTGCATGGCTGCAGTGATGAACTGTTTCAGGCATCCAGAAGCGGTATCGAATGGAACTCCGCAAAGACCATGGGCCGCTTCTTTGCCCTGATGTTTCAGGGGGATGAAATG
>JAIPJD010000040.1 GCA_021734365.1 Mariprofundaceae bacterium
AACCGATGGGCAGGTCCGGCCCGCGTTCAGGCGGCAGGCCTGAGCGTAAGCCGCATGCTGCCGGTGGACGCAGCCCGGGTGCCCGTCCGGGACAGAACAGGAAACGCCCGCGCAAATAACCTTAACATAACCGGTAAAGGGAGCCATACGGCTCCCTTTTTTATGGTCTACAATTCTTTAAAGTCGAAATAAAGAAGTTCCGGAGGGAGTGTCACGGATGGTGTTCGATCTTGAAACAGCTCTGAAGGGTTTGGGAAACGACAAAGCGCTGTTGTACGAGGCGCTTCAGGATTTCGTCGGTTTCTACGGTGATGCGGGGGCGAAGATTCGTGATGCACTGCATGAAGAGCGCTATACCGATGTTGAGCTTCTTACGCACACCCTGAAGGGTTTGGGGGGCACATTTGCATCAGAGTTGCTCAGAAATTGTGCGCTCTCGCTCGAGCAGGCAGTCCGGACCGGAGAGGTTGAAGCGATGACTCAAAAGGCCGCATCTCTTGACGCTGCCATCAGCGAGATGGTCGCCGACATTAAGAAAGTTCTAAGCACGTAATCGAATGGAACGGCGAGCAGCTACTCAGGATATTAAACTCTGGATGATTATTTCCGCCTTCTTCGGGCCGGCTTTCTTCCTGCCTGAGTAAAATCTCTCTTGCGGGCAGGGTGATTTGACGATGGTTTACTGTTGCGCTCTTCCGGGACAAGCGATGACGGGTCACTGCCGATCAGGTCGGCACGGCCCATCGCTTTCAGTGCATCACGAAGCAGCGGCCAGTTTTCCGGGTCGTGGTATCTGAGAAATGCCTTGTGCAGATCACGCTGTTTTTTACGCCTGGGTATAAACACAGGCCTTGATCGCGCATCCGTGTTGCGCCGGATTCTTCCCAATGGATTACGTTCCGAGTAGTACATGGCCGTAGCTGTGGTCATGGGTGACGGCAGAAATGCCTGCACCTGATCCGGCTTGAAGTCGTTGGCTTTAAGCCAGAGAGCAAGACTGAGCATGTCCTCATTGGTCGTGCCCGGATGGGCAGCAATAAAGTAGGGAATCAGATACTGTTTTTTACCGGCTTTTTTCGAAAATTTGTCGAACAGTTTCCTGAAAGCATCAAAGCTGCCGATACCCGGTTTCATCATTTTTGAAAGCGGTTCTTCTTCACTATGTTCCGGAGCGATTTTCAGGTAGCCGCCGACGTGGTGGGTGACCAGCTCCTCAATATATTCAGGAGATTCTACTGCCAGATCGTAGCGTAGCCCTGAGGCGATCAGGACTTTTTTAATGCCTTTAACCTTGCGTGCACGCCGGTAGAGGTGAATCAGGGGCGTGTGGTCGGTCTTGAGGTTTCTGCAGATGCCCGGATAGACGCAGGAGGGGAGGCGGCATACCGACTCGATGGCCTTTGATTTGCAGGCCAGCCGGTACATGTTGGCCGTTGGCCCGCCCAGGTCGGAGATGGTGCCGGTAAATCCGGGCGTTTTGTCGCGGATGTTCTCCACCTCGCGGATGATCGACTCTTCCGAGCGGCTTTGAATAATGCGCCCCTCATGCTCGGTGATGGAGCAGAAGGTGCAGCCGCCGAAGCAGCCACGCATGATATTGATGGAATTTTTTATCATCTCATAAGCGGGAATATTCGCATTTCCATAGGAGGAGTGAGGCCTGCGTGAGTAGGGGAGATCAAACACGGCATCAATTTCCGCTGTTTCCAGTGGAATGGGTGGTGGATTAAGCCAGACATCACGGTTGCCATGGCGCTGGACTAAAGCCCTGCCATTGCCGGCATTGGTTTCCAGATGCATCAGTCGTGAGGCGTGGGCGTAGAGTACCGGGTCCTCTTTCACAGCTTCAAATGCAGGCAGCCGGATCACAGTTCTCCGGCGCTCATTATGGTGCGGTACCATGGGCTGAATCTCTGCCGCAGCGGTTGCTTTGGCAGGTTTTTTTGCGTCACTGCACGGTGTGTCCATTTTCATGGCATAAGGGTCAGGATGCACAATCACTTCGCCGGGGGTGTCGATTTCAGTCGAATCCAGTTCACTCCAGCCGGTCGGAATCTCATTGCGCATAAATCCCGTGCCACGGATATCTGTCATGGATTTGATCGATTCACCGGCGGCCAGACGCCGGGCAATCTCCAGGATCTGGCGCTCGGCATTACCGAATACCAGTATATCCGCCTTGGAGTCAGGCAGTACGGAACGCTTTACCGTGTCCGACCAGTAGTCGTAGTGGGCAATTCTTCTGAGGCTCGCCTCAATACTGCCAATAATGACCGGCACACCCTTGAAGGCTTCGCGGCAGCGTTGGGCGTAGACGGTGACGGCATGGTCCGGGCGTCTGCCTGCTTCACCATCCGGGGTATAGGCATCGTTGGAACGGATACGGCGTTCGGATGTGTAGTGGTTGACCATCGAATCCATGTTGCCAGCGGTTACGCCGAAAAAGAGATTGGGCCTGCCCAGTTTACGAAAGGGTTCGGCTGACCTCCAGTCAGGCTGGCTGATGATGCCGACCCTGAACCCCTGAGCCTCCAGTGTCCGTCCGATGACAGCCATGCCGAAGCTTGGGTGATCGATATAGGCATCACCGGTGACAATGATAATGTCACAACTCTCCCAGCCCAGCCTATCCATCTCATTTCTGCTCATCGGTAGTTCAGGTGCTGCAGCAAAGTTCCCGGCCCGCTGTTTTGGAGCTGAGAAAAGGGGTGTTAATTCGGGCGTGGTTGCCCCTGTAGCTGTGATCGACATGCCGGAAAGTCTACCAGATTTGTCAGTTTGTTGTTGCCATTACTATTTTTGCGGTTGAAGTAATCGTATTTTATTCTAACCTGCATGAGATGCCTGATGCCTATCGGATTGATGTCAATGTGTCGCCTGAGTATCTGCCGGAGAAATCCGCGCCGAATGTGGCGCAATACCTGTTTGCCTATCATATTACTATTACCAACGTTGGCAGTGTGGCTGCGCAGCTGGTCAGCAGACACTGGCTTATCACAGATGCCAATGAGCAGGTGGAAGAGGTGAAGGGAGAGGGGGTTGTGGGTAAACAGCCGTGGCTATCGCCGGGGGATTCGTTTGAGTACAGCAGCTTCTGTATCCTCGATACGTCAGTGGGCACGATGCAGGGCAGTTATCAGATGGCCGCTGAGGACGGGACAACATTTGAGGTGAAAATTCCAGAGTTTATGCTGGCTGTTCCGGGCGCTCTGCACTAATCCGATCCAGCCCCGGGTGGCCTGTCTGTGAGACAATGAGCGTGGCAAAATAGAAAAGGCGCCCGAAACCGGGCGCCCTCTGGAACTCTGAAAAACTGGAAAAAGCTTAGGCGGCTTTCTGAATCTTGCCTGAACGCAGGCAGCTGGCGCAGATACGCACTCTCTTGCTCTGGCCGGCAATCATCGCGCGGACATTTCTCAGGTTTGGAAGAAAACGACGACGGGTGGTGTTGTGCGCGTGACTGACATTATTGCCACTCATCGGACCTTTTCCACAAACTTCACAACGCTTTGCCATATCAAATACCTCCGTCTTGTGCGGAGCGCACTTTAAGCAAACAGAACATATAATCAAGGAGTTTGTTCCCACCTGCAAAAAAGCGTCCTGCCTTTTGCTCGTAACGCATCGGGAAAAGCGCGGTTTCCCCGATGCTTACGAATCCTGACGGATTCGCCCGCCGTCCATGGCGGGAAGGATGTTTGAAACATTTGAGCAGCTTTGCCAAGATGGCGGTTGTGTATCACTCTCTTTTAAAACCGCTGAACCTGATTCCGGGTGTTGGCAGCGCTATTGAAAAACGCCTGCATGCCCGTGGTATCGGCACCATCGGGGATCTGCTGCTGCATTTCCCCAAGGGCTATGTTGATGATCGTGAGATTGTTGCCATTAAAGCGCTTGCCGAGGGCGTCGAGGCACGTATCCAGGGCAGGATTATCAGCAAGAGTGCACGTGGTTTCGGTAGAAAGCGGCAGGTGACGATTACGTTGGCCGACGGTGATGATGCCCGTATCACGCTGAACTTCTTCCACTCCGGCTATATGATGAGCGATGCCCGTTTGAGTGAAGGGCGTGAAATATCGGCACGCGGAACCCCTGAACGCTGGGGTGGCCGATTGCAGATGAACCATCCCGAATGGGTTGTGGCCGAGCAGTTCAGGCCGGGTTGGCATCCACTCTACCCGTCACTGGCAGGCTTGAGCGGCAAGCGGGTCGAGGGAATGATCAGGAGCGCGCTCTCGCTGATTCCATCGGCAGCCGGTGTGCCGCTGGATGCGCAGCTCAAAGAGTACCCGTCATTCATAAGGGCCATGTCACTGGTTCATATGGTTGATGGTGATGACGCCGATTCACCCCGGTTTCTGCAGTCAGTTGAACGCATCAAGCTGGAGGAGCTGCTGATATATCTGCAACTGATGCAGGAGAAGCGGCGTGAGGCTGAAGTGGCGGCGCCTGCATTCACCGACAGCAAAAAGGTTGCACAGCTGATTGAATCATTCCCCTGCCCGTTGACCGAGGCCCAACTGCATGTGTGGCAGGAGATATCTGCTGATCTTGCCTCCGGCAGGCGTATGCACCGGTTGCTGCAGGGTGACGTCGGTTCCGGCAAGACGTGGGTGGCGGCGATGGCGATGATGAGTGCTTTCGGGCATGGCATGCAGTCAGCTCTGATGGCGCCGACTGAGGTGCTGGCAACCCAGCATCATCAGACGCTCACATCTCTACTGAAACCGTTGGGGATTGAGGTATCGCTGTTGACAGGAAGTAGCAGGTCGGCTGAGCGAAAAGCTCTGCTGGAGGCACTTGCAGATGGATCGCTGCACTGCGTGGTCGGTACCCACGCACTGATTTCCGAGGGTGTAACCTATCACAGACTGGGGCTGGCTCTTGTCGATGAGCAGCACAGATTCGGCGTAAAGCAGCGTTGGGCCCTTGCCGGGAAGGGTGGTGAGGTACACCTGCTGGGCATGACAGCCACGCCGATTCCACGCTCACTGGCACTCTCACTCTATGGGGATATGGACATAAGTGTGATGAAAGGTATGCCTCCGGGGCGGAAACCCGTAGAGACGCGTGTGGTTGATCCAAAAAAGATGGGCAGGCTGGCAGAGGGAATGCAGCGTATTCTGGATGGTTCCGGCAGTGATGGTGATCGAATCTACTGGATTGTGCCGCGCATTGATGAGGAGGAGGATGGCATTTCAGTCGCACAGAGGGTGGAGATGCTGAGCCAGCGGTTTCCTGATGAGAAGATCCTCGGTCTGCATGGCCGCATGAAGCGTGCGGAGAAAAACAGCGTTCTGAAGGAGTTCTCAAGCGGGGAGTGCCGGATCCTTGTCTCTACCACGGTGGTGGAGGTGGGCGTGGATGTTCCTGAAGCCAGGCTTATCGTTATTGAACAGGCAGAGCAGTATGGGCTGGCTCAGCTGCATCAGTTGAGAGGTCGGGTGGGTCGCTCATCCGTGCAGGGCTACTGCATCCTGCTGCCCGGTAAGGATGCGACACCGCTCTCTACAGAGCGGCTTAATCATCTTGTGACCACCCATGACGGCCTGAAACTGGCCGAGGCAGACCTGAAGATGCGCGGGAGTGGCGATGCGGTTGGCGTGCGCCAGAGCGGTAGCACCGGCTTCAGAATCCTGGACAGTGTTGCCGACATTCATCTGATCCGGCAGTGGCATGGCAAGTTTGAGGGGTGTGTTGTCGATGATGCAATGGTTCAATTCTGGCGGCCTGAGGCGGACTCGGTAGACTGATCCATACTCTGCAATCTGATGTCTATCCATAAGTTGCCGGAACAGATCGGCTGTTTTATGTAGCTCTCGGATTTACGGGGGTCTAACTACATCACCATATTGGTGATAAGTTTGGGGCTGAAATCAAAATCATGGCTTTAAGGAGACCGGAAACGCGTATGAAGGAGCGAGTGATGAGATGGCTGGTGCCGCGACTGATCAGGATGATTATCGCTCTCCTGTCGCATACGATTCGCTGGGAGTATGCCGGCTGGCGTTATGATCCGACCGATCCTGGGCGCCATATTTTCGCCTTCTGGCACGCACGTATCCTGATGATGGGAACCGGACTCAAAGGGTGTCGTGGTTACACACTGATCTCCGAACACCGTGATGGCGGTTATATTGCCGATACGCTACATCTGCAGGGGTTCAGAACGGTCCGCGGTTCATCCTCCCGAGGTGGAGCCAGGGCGCTGTTGCAGATGGTGCGCACCTTCCAGAGAGAGAACTGTGATTTCGGCATTACACCGGACGGGCCCAGAGGACCGCGCGAAAAAGTGCAGCCCGGTGCCGTACAGTTGGCGAAAAAAACCGGACTCCCGATTCGTCCTGTGATCTGGGCAACGAAACGGCAGTGGCGTATCACCTCATCGTGGGATCACTTCTATATTCCAAAGCCATTCACCCGCGGCGTGTTTGTCTATGGTGAACCGCTGTTTATTGCTGCCGACAGTGATGACAGCGAGGCGCTGGATCGTGTTCAGCAGGCGATGGATGCCACACAGGAAGCGGCGGATAGCTATTTCGATCAGAGCATCTGATCAGCTCCGTTAGCGGCTACTCGTAGAGGTCTGCACGGGTTAGCGGCAGCCCGGATGGCCCTTTGGAGACACGCTTGCTCGCTACAACCTGGCAGATATGCATGGAGCCATCGGCAAAGCCGATTGATACGCCGGCCAGATAAAGCGCCCACATGCGGAACTTCTCTTCACCAACAAAGGCGACAGCCTCATCTTTGTGTCGCATCAGTTCCCGATACCAGTGCTGGCAGGTCAGCGCATAGTGTTCACGCCACGCCTCCACATCGTGCACCTCGAAACCGCTCATTTCCAGCACGTCAACCGTATGGCCGACATTATCCAGTTCGCTGCCGGGGAAGATGTATTTCAGCAGCAGGCGACGCTCCGGCCTGATCCTCTTTGCCGCCTTTTTTGTCGCTTTGGCATGTCTTGAGATGCCGTGGTTCATCAGGATGCCACGGTCGCGCAGCAGCGAATTAATTTTCCGGAAATATTTAGGCATATTGGCAATACCGATATGTTCAAACATGCCGACACTGGATATTTTATCGAAAGTGCCTTCCAGTTTCTCATAATCCTTGAGCTCGATAGTGATCCGGTCTTCAAGGCCAAGGCGCCTGATCTTTTCCGTAGTAAAATCGAACTGCTTTTGTGACAGCGTAACGCCATGCGCCTCTACGCCGTAATGCTGGGCAGCATGACAGACAAGCCCGCCCCAGCCGCAGCCGATATCAAGAAACTTTTCACCCGGTTTCAGGCGCAGTTTTTTACAGATCATATCCAGTTTGTCGAACTGGGCCTGATCAATGGAGTTATCCGGATGTGTGAAATAGCCGCATGAGTACTGCATCTCCTTGCCGAGAAACAACGCATAAAATTCATTACTGATATCGTAGTGAAACTGGATGAAGTCCATGTTTTTCCGGCGCGACTCGTTACGTCCCACCGCATCATCGTCGTAGCTGTGTGCCACCCTGATCTTGTCAGCGGGTGTGAATAGAAGCGGAAAAGCGGTTTTCACAAGTTGCAGGCGACTGACCCTTTTCGAGCGGTCGCGTGGCTGTTTTTGTCGGGCAAGATTTACAAAGTTGATCAGATCGCCATGGATCCCGATATTGCCATTGGCATAGTGAAACAGCAGGTTTTCATAAGAGGGTCTGCGCATCAGCGAACCGAGCACACCTGCTCCTGCGATGGAGATGAAAAAATCAGGATCGCTGTTCTCCCCCAGCGGGATCAGGCTGCCATCCCAGAGCTTAACCGATATACGCCGGTTCAAAAGTAGTGCAAGCTGGCTGAAAAACCGGCGGGCAGCATCAAGCTGTTTCTGTTGCGAAAAGAGTTCAGACATGATCTTTTAACCACCCCTCAATGAGGGAACGCATCTCGGATAGGCGCCTCTCTGTGGGAGCTTCAAAGCGTAGCACAAGGCCCGGTTGTGTGTTGGAAGCGCGGAGCAGGCCCCACCCGTCCTCAAACTTCACCCGCATACCGTCCACATCAATTATCTGATAGCCGAGTCCGGCAAAGTGGACCTTTGCCTCCTCGACAAGTGAGAATTTACGTTCATCTGGACAATCCACCCTTATTTCCGGTGTCGCGACAGTTTCGGGGATGCCGGAGAGCATCTCAGAGGCTGGCTGGCTCTGGTCAGCCAGCACCTGCATCACCCGTGCACCGGCATAGACTGCATCATCGAAGCCGAAAAATCGATCGGCAAAAAACATATGCCCACTCATTTCACCAGCCAGAAGTGCCCCGGTCTCCTTCATCCTGGCCTTGATGGGTGAGTGTCCGGTCCGCCACATAATCGCTTTGCCACCGTGAGCTTTAATATCGTCATACATCACCTGTGAGCTTTTTACTTCAGAGATGATGGTGGCACCCGGGTGCAGTCTGAGGAGATGTCTGGAGAGTAGCAGCAGCAGCATGTCGCCCCAGATAATTTCACCACGCTCATCGACCACACCGATGCGGTCGCCGTCACCGTCAAAGGCGATGCCAAGGTCGGCGTGGTGCTTCCGAACTGCGCTGGCAAGATCCTGCATGTTGGCTTCAATCGTGGGATCGGGATGGTGATTTGGAAAATTGCCGTCAGGCTCGCAGTAGAGTTCAACAACTTCGCAGCCAAGGCTTCGATAGATGGGCCCGGCAATGGTTCCGGAGGGGCCGTTGCCCGCATCAATTACGACCTTGAGAGGGCGGGAGAGATGGATGTCACCGGTCACGAAATCGCTGTATTCAGGAGCGATGTCCATGGTGCTGTACGATCCCCTGGTTTCATGCTTTTCGGGGGCGTCGGCCATGCCTTTTCTAAGTTCCTGAATATCTTCGCCATGCAGACTTTCGCGACCAATCATCATCTTGAAGCCGTTATAGCCGGAGGGGTTATGGCTGGCTGTCACGACCAGACAACCGGCAGTCTCAAGCTGAAAAACAGCATAGTAGGCCAGGGGTGTCGGTACCATACCGATATCGACAACGTTCACGCCCGCATCACGAAGTCCATTGATGACAGCCTGCAGAAGCTTCGGGCCGGAGAGGCGGACATCGCGGCCTACGATGACGGGCCTGGATTCATGGGCAGGGAGCATGGACGCATAGGCATGTGCGAGCCTGTAGGCCAGTGTTTCGGTGATCTCTTCACCGGCAATACCCCGCACGTCATATTCGCGAAAGATGTGATGAGGAAATGGTACGTCGTTCAATGCGCCTCCCCGGTATTATCTGCTAACTATAGGTTAATTAGGTAAAACGAATCTACTCATTATTTGGATGGCATGATGGTGCTTGCCAGATGCTTCGCGGCCTCTAAGCTGCATCGCCATGTCATCGGCTATATATTTCTAACATGCCCAAAGTCACAACATCAGACCTCAATGAAGCACAATACAGGGCGGTGTTTCACCGCGGTAGCCCGTTGCTGGTGCTGGCAGGTGCCGGTTCAGGCAAAACCCGGGTGATTACCGAGCGTATTGCGGCACTTGTTGAGCGTGATGTGCCGGATGACGCCATCACCTCGGTAACCTTCACCAACAAGGCGGCACGGGAGATGCGCGAGCGTCTTGCTTCACGTCTGGGTGAGAGGGCGAAGCGTCTTAGAATCTGTACTTTCCATGCACTCGGCCTTGCAATTGTGCGTGAAGATGCACATCTGGTTGGTTGCAAAACCAATCTCTCCATCTTTGCCGGTGCTGAGCAGCGTTCATGCATGCGAAGTGTGCTGCAGGACATGAAGCTGCCTTCTGACAATGATCAGGTGGATCGTCTGATCTCGCGTGTTTCAATGCTGAAGAACGGGATGCTTGATGGCGCTGACGGTGCCGGGGATGGCGCACTTACCCGTATTCGTGAGCGTTATGATGCGCTGCTCAGAAAAATGAATGCTGTTGATTTTGATGATTTGATGGTGCTGCCGATTCAGATGCTTTCCGAACATGACGGGATCAGAGCCAGGTGGCAGGCACGTACCCGCCATTTTCTGGTGGATGAATATCAGGACTCCAGCCGTGTTCAGTATGAACTGGTTCGCCTGCTGGTTCCCGATAACGGCAATCTGACGGTTGTGGGCGATGATGATCAGTCGATCTACGGCTGGCGTGGTGCTGAGGTTAAGAACCTGTTTCAGCTGGAGCGGGATTATCCAACGCTGACCGTTATTCGTCTTGAGGAGAATTATCGTTCCACAGGCATGATCCTGAATGCTGCCAACAGCCTGATTGCCAACAATTCGGAACGGCTGGGTAAAACGCTCCGCTCCAATCTGGGTGAGGGGAAGTCCGTACGTGTTTGGGAATCGCCGAATCCGGAGGAGGAGGGTGAACGAATTGCCGGAGACATCAGAACCCAGCGTGCGGTTTCAGGCCCCAGTGTGAGCACAAACGTAACGCATTCCGGCATGAATGCATCGGGTGGTTTGAAGTGGGATGATTTTGCTGTTCTCTACCGGGCCAGTTATCAGTCGCGTCCCATTGAAATGGCGCTACGTGCCGCAAATATTCCATACCATGTCAGCGGCGGCCTCTCATTTTTTGATCGTGCCGAGATACAGGATACCCTTGCCTATCTTCGCCTGATCACCAACTTTGCCGATGATCTTGCATTCATGCGTGCCATTTCAAAGCCGAGAAGAGGCATTGGTGATAAAGCGCTGGGCGATATTGCCAACTTTGCACAACAGCATCGATGTTCACTTCTGGAAGCCTGTCTTGATGAAAAGCTGGACCATCGCCTGAGTCACACCCTGCGTGAGTTTGGTGACATGATTGTCGGCCTTGAGCACATGTTTATCCATGGTGAGCCTGACGATGCCTTTGATGCCCTGATGGATCGCTCTCTGCTGATTGCAGCCATTGAGAATGAATCCGCTGATGAGAAGGAGAGCGAACGGCGTCTGGGCAATGTTCATGAGCTGCGTCGCTGGTGGCTAACCCATGCTGAACAGGACGGATCTCTTGCTGATTTCCTGCAGAAAGTGTTCCTGCTGGCAGACAGGGAAGATGATGACCCGAGTGGCCAGGTACGTCTGATGACCGTGCATGCGGCCAAAGGTCTGGAGTTTGCTCAGGTCTATGTGGTCGGTATGGAGGATGGAAGCTTCCCGCACCGCTCGGCTATTGAGGAGAATCGTATGGAGGAGGAGCGCCGCCTGATGTATGTGGCCATGACCCGTGCCCGTTTTCGGCTGACACTCAGCCGCGCCCGTGTCCGTTCACGTTTCGGGCAGAAGGAGAAGACCGCACCGTCACCATTTTTGAAAGAGCCGGATCAGGAGACGCTCTGGTGGGTGGATCGGGACAAAGACAGCGAAGAGGCGCAGGAAGAGGTGGTCGACAGTATGGCCGCGATGCTCGCCCGCCTGGAAGCAGCCGCTCAGGCGAAGTAATCTTTTTTGTCTATGCTAAGAGTGATTGGAAGGCAGGGGGAAGAATTAAGTACCCCTTAAATACTTTCGCAGCTATTTATGCTATATCATGTAAAAAGTTCTCACAGAGGGCTCTAAGTTCTAAAGTCCGTTTGCAATTCACAATAGTATGTTCCATCCTTGCTTTAGCGATCCAAACAGGAAGGGAAAATGTGTGAAATAATAACAACAAGAGTTCTTCTAAGTTTGTTCTAATAACATGTGAAAAACTTTAGATGACATCATTTACCAGCCGACAACTTCAGCCACCATCAAATTGGCAAGACTTTGAGAAGCTATGCCATTTGTTATGGATGAAAATTTGGAAGGATGACAATGCCGTAATGCATGGACGTCAAGGGCAGTCGCAGTACGGCGTTGATGTTTATGGCAGGATAGAAGGCAAAGGAGATTATGAAGGGATTCAATGTAAAGGGAAAGATGCGAATTTTGGAGGAGCGGTTACAGATGCTGAACTTCGAGCTGAAGTAACGAAGGCCAAAAAGTTCGAACCAAAGCTTTCAACGTTTATTTTAGCAACGACAGCCCAAAACGATGCAAAAATCCAAGTAGAAGCAAGAAAAATAACTGAAGAACATGAAAAGCTAGGATTGTTTTCGGTTATTGTATTGGGCTGGGGTGAGATACACCAAAGACTCGCTTTGTATCCAGATGTGATAGAAGTCTTCTATCCTGATCAAGGCCCTAGCGCTTATAGGTTGCAACAGGATATGCGATCATTCAGAGAAGAGCTCGCAAAAACCAGCGCTGATAATGAGCAACGCCTAGATGAATTGCCGGAAGTGATAACCAAGTCAGTTGTTTCATCAATTCAGGATGAGAGGTCAGCTGATGGAGTTGATGCAGCCATTAACGATGAAATTGATAGATATAAAGAACTTTTATCAGAGCACCAGCCACGAACAGCGCTAGCGTTACTGGAAAAAGTAAAGAGTAAGCGCTGGGGCTCTTTATCTGACTGGCTGCGGTTCAGAGTGGTAACAAACATTGGAGCCGCACACCTAACTCTTGGCGAGCAGAATGAGGCGGCTCGATGTTTCCAAGAAGCAAACCAATATGCTCCACACGACAAAATCGCGGCCTGCAATACCTCTGTTGCTTACTCACTTCTTGGAATGCATAAAGAAGCTAGACTGGCTGCGATCGAAGCAGCCAAAAAGCACCCATATTTCACGCAAGCACACGCATTGGTTATCGCAACTTCCTGCCGCGATTGCATGGATAAAATCCCAGAATCCTTGGTGCCTAATAGTATGCTTCAGACTGCAGAAGTATCATATGCAATTGGGCAAGTTTATCTCATTAGGCGGGATTTCCCCACAGCAAAACATTGGATGGAACAAGCTTATTCTCTAGATGCAAAGCCTTTTGAAATTCGAACCGGCCTCGCAGAAGTAATTCTATCCGACTATTTTGAAAATGAGGCTTTAGCCTATGGAAGTCAGCTATCTAGTGAGCAGCGGCAAGAAATTATTCGCGCGCTGGAGCTTCTTGAAGAGTGGTGGAATGAAGTCAAGTGCACAGAAATTGTCTCTAATTTTGATTACTGCGCCATAAATATTTGTAACGCATATCGGCTATTGAATGATTCAAGCAAAGGGCAACTAGTCCTTGATGAAGCGTTAGCGGCGATTTCATCCCCATCGACTGCGTTAAAGCGCCAGAAAGCTCTGATGGCGATGCTCAATGGCAAATATCAAGTTGTAGTAGATACCGTGGATAATGAACTGGAAACGGAGATTCCTGATACACAGTTAATGAAAGTCGAGGCGCTTAAGGGTTTGAAGCGGTATCCGGAAGCTTATGACAAGCTTAAATTGATGTCTCAGTCCAAGATGGATAGCAATATTGCTTTGCATGCAAAGCTATTCCTTCCTCATCTTATAAAAGAGATTGATGGAATCAATGCGGCATTGGAAGAAGCCAAAAGTCTTGCAGAGGAATACAGTGACTTAATTGCATTTCAAATGTTGGCGTTCGAACTGGCTCTAGAAAAGCAGGATGAGGAAGAATCAAATAAATGGCTAGATAAGGCCAATGCTCTGGTTAATGTCGAATCAAAATATGTAGATCGTTTGATGGTTGCGGATGGTTTATTCGACCTCAGAAGGTTTAGCGAGGCAGCTGCTGCATACTCTCCTCTTATTCTCTCTGATGCAGACTCTAAGCCGCTTAGAAGGCATCTGGCTTCTCTAGTTGAAGATGATCAGAGGAAAGCTGCCTTAGGTCGAATTGCATCACTTCCCAAAGAGTTACAAAACCAACAGTACTATTGTCGATTGGCTACTAAACTTTTTGAAATGGTTGGTGACCTTCCTTCTGCGAAAAGGAGTCTAGAATCTTATTTTGTCCACCAACCTAATGATTTGCATATGCGACTTCTTTGGATAAATGTGATAGAGAGATTAGGCGAAGACAAAGCCCTTATTAAGACATTTCTAGATACATATACTCCTGATGACGCTCAGGACCCTATTAATCTAGTAGCTCTATCCCAAGTGTTGGCACAGTACGGAAGAATAGAATCGGCATTGCAATTGGCCTATAAAACCAGACGCAACCATTTTGATTTGCCAGAAAGTCATACCGGATATTTGGCACTTACGTTTTTTGGAAAGACCCTCCCAGAAGCTATTCTCTCAATTGAAGAAGTAGCAATAAACACAGCATTTACGCTTGAAGAGAAGTCAGGGGAGAAAAAGACTTTCCTCATTGAGGGCGAATTAGTCCCTAATACAGCGCAAAATGAAATTGGCATCAATCATCCGATGGCAAAAAGCGCGATTGGAAAAAGGGTCGGAGATTCTCTTATTGTTTCTTCTACTTCTTTTTCTGAGGACGTGCGACACATAGTCAAGATTGAACACAAGTTTATTTATGCAATGAAAACATCAATGGAAAAATTCAACGAACTTTTCCCTGCTGACAACCGGTTCTCTCGTGTTCAAATTAACCCTGATGAAATCGATGCCAAAGCATTGCCAAAGTCTATTATTGCGGCTGTCAGTCAGCGAGAAGATTTGTTTAGAGAGATTAAAGAGCTATATGTGACGCAACATTTTCCGATAGCAATTCTTGCAAAGCTTTCAAGAACTCACCCAATAGATATGTGGGGAAGCCTTGTTTCTGACGGTGGAATTCAAATCATATGTTGTTCTGGTCAGCAGTATGAGAGAGATGAGGCCACAAAAATCATTAAAGAAAACAGATGTGGATACATCGTCGATCCTGTTACTCTTTATACAATATTCATGTTAGGAATTCAGGATGCCATCCACTCTATGGCAGGCCAGCTAGGCATTACGCAATCATCCATTGACTTGATTCGGACATTAATTGAAGAGCGAAAAAACAACTCCGATGGATTTCAAACGCTATTAACACAAGGCGAAGAAATTGTCCGACAGGAAATCACAACTGAAGCTGTGGAACAAAGTATTCAAATCTTGGAAAATATCTGTACTTGGGCAAAAAAACATTGTGATATCGTTACAGCAATTGGCAGCGATGATATGTCCGCCGAAGGGAGGAAGCTGTCTGATACATTACCACAATCTTTCAAGGATGCTATTTTAGCGGCCAGAGGTCATAATAGGACACTGCTATCAGATGATATTGGATTCAGGATCATTGCTTCATCCGTGGGGGTCGAAAGCATCTGGGTTCAGCCGCTATTAATGGAAGCGTTATCAAGCAATAAAATTAAACCGGAACTTTACAATGAAACGATAGTTAAACTTATTCGTACCAATTATCGGTTCATTACTGTTAATGGCAAAGTTTTATTCGGCCTAGCTAGACAATGTGAGTGGGTACCATCCGATGATTTTAAGGTAGTTGCAGCCACCTTAGGTGAGGGGAATTGTGATCCCAAATCTTCTATTGAAGTTGCGACATCTTTTCTTGGCTTGTATTGGAGTGAAAACGTTCCAATTGAGCAAAAGCAAATATTCACTTTTGCAATTCTGAATGGATTAACATCTTCAACATGGAAGTTCTTTGACATATCGATTATGAACCTTATTCAAGCTGCTAGATTGATGTCTACCCGTTTGCAATATTTAGAAGCCATTCGGCTATGGTGTGCTGGTCATTTCATACCGTTAAAATAACTAGGTAAAAGGAGCGGCGTTCTTTTGACAATACCCACACTTGGCGGTCATTCATCAGGCTGATAATTAAAAAGTTCCGCTGTTCCAGCCGAACATTTCACGTTCGGGCGAGGCAAACTCGATATAGATGCGTGATGGATCGACCTCCAGTTCAGTGGAGAGGAATTCACACAGGTTTTCCGAAAGCGAAGCGGTTTGTGCCGTGGTCAAGCCAAGGCTCTTGAGTTCAATATAGGCCAGCGGCTCGTTGTTGCCGGCGAACAGCATCTCGGTGACCGACTGGGACAGGCTTTCATAACTTGATAAACTATCTGGAACAATATCAAATAATGAAAGCCTTGTATCTCGTGAACGCCGACAAATGAGGCATCATTTGTTGGCGGCGAGGCAAGCTCTGTGATTCAAGTCTGTGCGTTGAGCACTGGGGTCAGAATGGGCACCTCGACTTTGTCGAGACAGTCTTGAAAGTATCCTG
>JAIPJD010000041.1 GCA_021734365.1 Mariprofundaceae bacterium
CAGAACTTTATGGTGGATACCACCTACGATGCAGTGGGCCGTGGGGATACCATCACCTACCCGCAGGGGGCATCCGGGCGCCGCTTTACGGTGCAGCGTAACTACAATGCACAGGGGTTTATGGCTTCCGTAACCAACGCGGCAACCAGTGGTGTGGTCTGGGAGGCCAACACGGTGGATGAGTTTGGCCATACCGCCAGTGAGAGCTTCGGCAATGGCGTGGTGCCTCCGGGCGAATACAGATGTTCACAAAGGCTAGTTTTTTTTATACTTTTCAAGTTCCGTGATTGACTCATCCAGCGCTTTTTGTGCTTCGGCCTTATCCACTCTCTGATGAATAATCTGTTCGGTAGCTGTGGCAACAAGTTCAGCTGACTGGCTGCGAATATCACGAATGGCCTGCTGGCGGGTGACTTCGGCTTCTTCCAGAAAGGTGCGTTTCCTGCGTTCCATCTCTGTTTTCCACTCATCCATCATCTGATTGTGCTGCGCGGACATACGTTTCTCTGATTCAGCGAACATCTTTTTTGTTTCCTGATCAATGTCGGCGAGCCTGGCGGTATATTCACTTTTGATGGTTTCCGCCTCTTCGCGTTTTTTATGTGCCTCTTCAATTTCATTTTCAATCAACTGAGTCCGTTTTTTCAGTATCGCGGCAATGTGCGGGAGCACATAGCGATCAAGTGCCACGAATAGCACAATAAAAGAGGTTATGGTCCAGAAAATCTGGGATGAGAAAAATGTGGTATCAAATTGCGGCATGAAACTGTCTCAGGTGGTTGCGGCACACGGACGTGCTGCCAACATCAAGTGGTTAACCGCTTGATGTTGTGAGTAAAGGCGAAACGACATTTTTGCCTTTACGTGATGAAAAAACACACGGATGTAATTTTTCATTTCCAATCAAATTACCCCTGACCCATGATGATGAATGCGATGACCAGCGCGTAAAGTGCAATGGTCTCCACCAGCGCAAAACCGATCCATGCGTATTTGGAAAGTGTGGGTTCGGCCTCGGGTTGTCTTGCTACAGATTCAATCATCTTGCTGAAGATCATGCCGATGCCGAGTGCTGCACCACCCATACCGGCTGCGGCCAGTCCCATGCCGATTGGTACCATTGCTGCTGCATCCATGTCTGTCTCCTTAAAAAGCTTCCTAGTGATCTACCAAAGCATCATCAATGTAAACACATGATAACACTACAAAAATATACGCCTGAATAAAGGCGATAATGATCTCCAGTGCAATCTGTACCACTGTGAACCCGAGCGGTAGCCACTGAAGAAACCATGGTGCGGCCAGGCCCAGCACGGCCAGCACGCCGAGTGCCATATGCCCTGCTGTCATGTTGGCAAACAGACGCAGCGCCAGAGTAACCGGGCGGGCAAGGTATGAGATGAGCTCAATGGGAACCATCAGCGGCAACATGATTTTGGGAACACCTGCAGGCACAAAGGCGTGAAAGAATCCCATACCGTGCCGGTAAAAGCGGAGGCCTGTAGCAAAAGTAAAAATACCGATGGCCAGAGTGCCGGTGACGGCAAGTTGTGAGGTTGGTGTGAATGCGCCGGGGATGAGACCGACAAGGTTACATCCCAGAATAAAGGTGAAAAGCGTAAACATAAGCGGGATGTATTTATCACCTTCGTTATGAATATTGAGCCGGGTTTGCCGTGCCACAAATCCGTAAAGTATCTCAGCCAGCAGTTGTCCCGTTCCCGGAATCAGTTTCGGCCGCCGAATGAGGGCATGGAGTGAGACGGAGACAAGCAAAACCGTGATCCACATGTATATAGCCGTATTGGATATTGAGATGTCGAGCGGGCCAAGGTGAAGATGATGATAAACAATCACCTTGAAATGCTCGATAGGCCCACTCATATCCATGCTCATGGTTTGTCTGCCTTCTTTTGCATATCGATCACCATGAGCTGGTAGAGATTTATAAATCCCGCAGCAAGGCCAAAAACAGCGAAGATGATCAGAAACAGTGGGCGGGTATCAAGCCAGCGATCCATGAAGAAGCCGATGCCGAGCCCGATCATGGTTGAGGCAACGATTTCGGTGCCAACACGCAGACCCCACTGGTGACCATGGTGCTTTTCATCCTGTTTAAGCTTGCTCATATTGTCCTCATGAACCCGGTTAATACACGCCAGATACAGTATATCACAGATGTATCCGCCACACCATTTTCTGAAATTATTCAGGGTTGTTTCAATTCAGAAGAGATGTACAGGCCGGCTAATCGGAGCAGTTATGCCGGATCATGGGGGATGGCTTTTTTGACATGCCTCCCCCTTGCCCCTACGCTAACGAGGCGTGAATATCAGTGGAAAAACAAAAATATACGGCATTATCGGCAATCCGGTTGAGCACTCGCTTTCGCCGCTGTTTCAGTCGTGGTTTCTGGATAAAAGCGGATTGGATGCAACATATGTGCCGTTTTGCGTACAGGAGAGCGATGTTGAATCTGCTGTCCGGGGCCTGTGGGCACTGAATGTGCAGGGTTTTAATGTGACTGTGCCACACAAAGAGAGTGTGCTGCCATATGTCAATGCGGATGAGAGTGCCAATATGATCGGTGCGGTAAACACGGTGGTACGCGGTGACGCGGGCTGGCAGGCAACCAACACCGACTGGGTCGGATTCTCTGCCGCACTTGAAGCCGTAGAGGCTGATATACAATCGGCAAAAGTACTCCTTTTCGGAGCCGGCGGTACGGCCAAGGCTGTTATCCATGCCCTGTCAAAAATGAATGTTTCCACATTGTATATCTGCAATCGGAGTCAGAAGCGGGCTGAAATGCTTGCAGCTCATACGAGAGAGAACTATTCTCATATCGGTTGTGAACTGATTGAGTGGGATAATGCGGCTGTTGAGGATGTCAGTTTGAAAGCAGGTGTGGTTATTAATGTGACCTCCATCGGATTAAAAGATGGGGATACCTTTCCCTTCCCCTTGCCAGGTACCGGGATTGCTATGGATGCGGTCTACCGTCCTGATGGTGATACACCGTTTTGCCAGACTGCCCGCAGGAGTGGAAGAGAGAGTGTTGATGGGTTGCCGATGCTGATAGCTCAGGGAGCAGCCTCTTTTTCAAAGTGGCATGACTCGGTTCGACCGAACCTTCTTGAAGCATTAAGGTGGACAGAGATGCGGGTTGGCCGCGCACCAATGAATTTGCCAGGATGGGAGAAACAGATATGAAGCAGTCCCGTTTAGGTGATATTCTTCTTAAGAATCAATCGATCACCAAAGAACAGCTGGAACACGTTCAACGCGAGGTGAAGCTCAGTGGGGACACGATCACCGCACAGCTTGTAAAGCAGAATATTTTTACCGAAATTGACCTTGCCAAGCTTATTGGCAAACTGTTTGGGCGCCCTGTTATCGACCTGAGCAAAGTGGAGATTGATCCCGGTCTAACCAAGCTCTCTGTTGATGTGATGCGCAAAAACATGACCATCCCGCTACAGCGAAAGGGCAATGTCATTACGCTCGCTGTCGCCGATCCTTATGATATCAATAGTCTGGATGAGGTTGCCTTTATCAGTGGCAGTCAGGTCGATGTGGTCATCGTCCCGGAAAGCCAGCTTATTACCAAGCTCGATGAGATGGCTGGTATGGCATCGGATCTCGAAGATGTGATGGGTGAGCTGGGCGCCGTTGATATGGAGATCGTCGACACCGACGATGATCAATTTGATGAGAAAAGTATAGCGGAGAGTGAAGGAGCACCGGTTGTTAAGCTGGTTAATTTGATTCTCCTGGATGCCATTAAACGCGGAGCCTCGGATATTCACATTGAACCCTATGAGAAGATTGTCAGGGTTCGTTACCGTATTGATGGCGTCATGCATGAAATTATGCGGCCACCGATGAAGATGCGTGATGCGATTGTTTCCCGTATAAAAATTCAGGCAAGACTCGATATTGCAGAGCGACGGGTGCCTCAGGACGGTCGTATCAAGTTGAGGCTCTCCAAGGCAAAAACGGTTGATTTCCGTGTTTCTGTGCTGCCAACACTATTTGGTGAGAAGGTAGTCATGCGACTGCTGGACCCATCCAATTTGCAACTGGATATGACCAAGCTGGGGTATGAGGCCGAGGATCTGAAAAATTTCCAGCATGCCATCCATCTGCCCTATGGCATGGTACTGGTCACCGGTCCAACCGGTTCCGGTAAAACCGTGAGTCTCTATTCCGCAGTTGCGGAAATCAATCAGCCCGGGGTAAATATCTGCACGGCAGAGGATCCCGTTGAATTCAACTTTATGGGTATTAACCAGGTGAATGTGCATGCTGAGATCGGTATGGATTTCCCGGCCGCATTGAAATCATTTTTGCGGCAGGATCCTGATATTATCCTGATTGGTGAGATACGTGATTATGACACCGCTGCTATTGGCATTAAGGCTGCCCTGACCGGGCATATGGTGCTGGCCACACTGCATACCAATGATGCCCCTTCCACCATGACCCGTATGATCAACATGGGTATCGAGGCATTTCTTGTTGGCTCGGCGGTGAATCTTGTGACTGCACAACGTCTGGGGCGTCGTAATTGTGCAGAGTGTACAGGCCCTGTTGAAATACCTCCTGAAGCACTTATCGATGCAGGCATCCCGAAGGAAGAGATAGGAAGCTTTACACCGATGCATGGCAAGGGGTGTGGTGTTTGTAATGGAACCGGTTATAAGGGCCGGGTCGGTATCTATCAGGTGATGCCTGTTTTTGATGAAATCCGCGATGCTGTCTATGCCGGAAAAAACAGCGACGAGATCAACGCCATTGCTATATCAAAAGGCGTTAAAACCCTGCGCATGGCAGCGTTGAACAAGGTCAAAGATGGCTCAATCTCGCTCGAAGAGTGTTTGCGTGTAACGGTGGGTGACTAATGACAATTTATATATGGGAAGCTAAGACCCGGAAGGGAGCTCCGCAGAGCGGTGAACTCGATGTGGCAAATAAAGACATCGCAACAGCAACACTTCGCCGGCAGGGTCTGGTTGATATCAAGGTCAAGAAAAAGCCGATTGCGATTGAGCTTTTCCCTGAGAAAGTCATTGAGAAGGATATCAGCGTCTTTTTCAGGCAGCTCTCCACAATGATCAATGCAGGGCTTCCTCTGGTACAGTGTTTCGAACTGGCTGAGAAGGGGTCTGAAAAAAAGGCGATGGTTAAGCTGCTGGGTAATATCCGCAGCGGATTGGAGGGGGGGTCTCCACTGGGTGAGACATTACGAAAATTCCCCAAGGAGTTTGATCGCCTGACCTGTGCGCTGGTCGAGGCGGGTGAGCAGGGCGGTATTCTTGATACGATTCTCCTGCGCCTCTGTGACTATAAAGAGAAGGCACTGGCACTGTCGGCAAAAATCAAATCTGCCATGGTCTATCCGGCATCAATTATTGTTGTGTCGTTTATTGTAACCGCGGTGCTGATGATTTTTGTAATCCCGGTGTTTGCAGACATGTTTTCAAGCTTTGGTGCGGAATTGCCCGGCCCGACGAAGTTTACCATGGCACTTTCGGATGCATTTGTTGAGTACTGGTATGTTGTTCTGTTCGGCCCGATGCTGCTTCTGTATGCAATCAGGGCTATCTACAAAACACCTCAGGGGCATTATCAACTTGATAAACTCATGCTCAATCTTCCTGTCATTGGCGATGTGCTTCGTAAAGGAGCGGTAGCCCGCTTCTGCCGCACCTTTTCCACACTCTCTGCAGCAGGCGTACCTATTCTGGAGTCGCTTGATACGGTGGCTGAGACTTCGGGCAATGTTGTGATAGAAGAGGTGATCCTGAAGACAAAAGACGCTATCAGTCAGGGTATGACCCTGGCGGGACCGATGGAGGAGAGCGGGATATTTCCGGTTATGGTAACCCAGATGATCTCCATTGGTGAGCAGACAGGTAGTCTGGAAGAGATGCTTTCAAAAATTGCAGACTTCTACGAAGAGGAGGTCGATACGGCGGTTGATAACATGACTGCACTGATGGAGCCTTTTATTATGTCATTTCTGGGCGTGGTGATTGGCGGCCTGGTGATATCAATGTATCTGCCTATCTTCCAGATGGCCAATGCGATTTAACCGGTGATTTTTGCCACCGGGCCCTTATGGACTAAGGCTATGTAATGATGCAGACAGATTCTCTGCCAGCAAATGAGCAGGAGAAATGGCCGCGTCTGACAAGACTGCTCTACTTTCGAACCATTGCCTCCCTGGCAGTTTTAACAGCAGCGATATACTTTTTTTATGAACCATCTCCATTGCTTCAGCGTCGTCTGCTGCTGGGAGCCTCAGGCTGCTTTTTTCTATTTATTGCCTTCGAATGGTACTTAACCACTTCCAGCGTATCGTTTTTTAAACAGCTGCTGATTCAGTTCGGGCTGGATCTGCTGTTGATTGGTGTGCTGGTAGTCATGACAGGTGGTATTCAGAGCCCCTTTGTCTTCCTGTTCGGACTGGTCATTGTGGCGGCAGGAACGCAGTCACACGTTATGGCCGTGTTACTGACGACCATATTTGCCTGTATTTGTTATCTCTCTTCCGTCTATGGTTTCTCAACATGGCATCAGCTGGAGATTACAGCTGCAGAAACACTGCACATACTGCTGCAGGTCTCCGCACTCTTTCTTGTTGGCGGTGCCATGGCGGCGATTGCCAGGCGGCATGCCAGCCTGCAGCAGGAGAGCCACCAGGTTGTCAGGCAGCATCGCCGTTTGAAAGAGCTGCATGAGCAGATTGTAACCTCTATGCAGGAGGGGATGCTGATTCTTGATCAGGCCCTCTATATTCAGGACAGTAATGAATCGGCACGCCGTCTGCTATTGCTGGCTGGAAGTAACCCGGCATGGCTGAAACTGGAGGAAGTTGCGGAACTTCCGGCGGTGCTGGGCCAGTTCCTGAAAAATCCCGACAGGGAACTGTTTCAGTGTGAATGGAATATGCCAACCGGCACATGTCTTGTTACCGCAACACAGCTTCCCGGCAGCGATCCGACAGCCCAGTGGTTACTGACGCTGGTGGATATCACTGACATCAGGCATCTGGAGAAGAGGCTTGCAGAACAGGATAAACTTGCCGCTATGGGAAAGATGATAGCCATGCTTGCCCATGAGGTTCGTAATCCGATGCAGACCATTGCCCAGTCGGTTGAAATCATGAAGAGCGTTAAAAAGCCCCAGCAGGAAAAGATTCAGAAAATTGTTTCCGAAGAGGTTGGTCGATTGAACCGGCTTGTGTCAGACCTTCTCGATTATGTGCACCCGTTATCACCGGTATTGATCAAAACATCTCCTTCAGAGGTGATCGGCTCATCGGTTGCTCAGGTTGATCTTAAGAATGAGCATCGAATAAGCTGGTCATCAGCAATTGACTCGCTGATGCTTGATCCGGATCACCTCCGCCTGGTATTGGATAACCTGTTGCGCAACGCCCTGCAGGCAAGCAAACAGCCAGGCACGATCGTGGTTAATATGGAGGGGCGGGATGGTGACTGGGAGCTATCTGTCTCGGATCAGGGTGGAGGTATTTCCGAAGCAGTAAAAGACCGGCTTTTTGAACCGTTTGCAACCGGAAGGCCCGGGGGAATAGGACTCGGCCTTGCCACGGTATGGCAGGTTTGTCAGGTCAACGGCTGGCAGGTTGCGGTTGAACCCATTGCAGGTGGAAGCCGGTTTATTATTCGGGGGGAACTGCTAAGTTCCGGGGCGAGAGGAAAATAATGGCTGAAATTCTACTGGTTGAAGATGACCACAATGCCCGGGAGATTCTGAGCCTGGGGCTGGAGGGCCGCGGGCATAGTGTTGAGGCGTGTTCAGGGCCTGATGAGGCAGAGCAGGCTCTTGAGTTGCGTGGGTTTGATATTGTCCTGACTGATTTGCGGATGGATGGGCGTGATGCTGGTATCGACGTTGTCCGTATGGCGGCCAGACTATGTCCGATGGCGAAGGTTCTGTTGCTGACGGCCTTTGCAAGTGCAGAAACGGCTGTGGAGGCAATGAAAGAGGGCGCCTTTGATTACCTCACCAAACCGGTGTCCGGTGAGGAGCTTGGCCTGGCAGTAGAACGCGCCCTGGCTTCAGATAATCAATCTTCAGCAGGTTCACGTGCTGCATCAAAAGATGAGGTTCTTATTGGTGATTCACAGGTAATGCAGCGGGTACGTGACCGTCTGCTACGGGCTTCTTCCAAAGATTTCACCGTATTAATTTCCGGAGAGTCCGGGACAGGTAAAGAGCTGGCCGCCCGCTTTGTCCATAACCATTCGTTACGCGGAAGAGGCCCGTTTATTCCCGTCCATTGCGGCGCCATTCCTGAGGGGTTGTTTGAATCCGAACTCTTTGGACACTGTAAGGGTGCGTTTACCGGTGCCGAGGCAGACCGCGCCGGCCTGATTGACTCTGCAGATGGCGGCACACTTTTTCTGGATGAGGTTGGTGAGATGCCGCTTGCAGCTCAGATGAAGCTGCTGCGTGTTTTGCAGGAGATGAAAGTACGCAGGGTGGGTGAAGAGCAGGAGCACAAGGTCAATATCCGTGTTGTTGCTGCAACAAACCGGGATCTGGGGGAAGCGGTTAAGAAAGGGGAATTTCGTGAGGACCTTTTCTATCGTCTGAATGTTGTTCCAATTCACATGCCTGCACTGCGCCATCGCCGGGAGGATATTCCTGAACTGGTAGCATCCCTGCTGAATCACTGGGGCGGGGGCAAGGCACGCATCTCGGATTCATGTATGCAACGGCTGACCAAATTGCCACTGCTTGGAAACGTTCGTGAACTGGAAAACCTGCTTCAGCGGCTGCTTGCCCTGTCCGAAAACGACATGCTTGAGGAGTCTCTGCTGGATGACTTTTACCCTGAAGCAGAGACAGATGCCTTAACACTTAATGAATTGCAGCATCAGGGGGTGAGCCTGGATCGGGCTCTTGAGGGGGTTGAGCGGCAACTGCTTACCGAAGCTCTGCATGAGTCAAAAGGTAATGCGACAAAAGCAGCAGACCTGCTTGGCATCAGCTTCCGCTCGATCCGCTACCGCCTTGAAAAGCTGGGATTGAAGGATTCTGACAAGTGAACCCTGAACTGTTCCTGGTGCTTGCATCCGGATTGTTTGGGCTGCTGTTTGGAAGTTTCTCCAATGTTTGTGTTCATCGGATACCATTACGGATATCGATTGTTTCACCGCGAAGCCGCTGTCCTGCCTGTGAACATGAGATTGCGTGGTACGACAACATACCACTGATTTCATGGTTGATGTTGAGGGGAAAATGCCGCAGTTGCGGAGCCCCGATCTCAATTCGTTACCCTCTGCTTGAGTTGTTGATGGGGTTGAGCTGGGCAGGGCTTGCCTGGAAATTCGGCTTCAGCCCACTACTTATTCAGGCGTTGGTGATGGTTTCACTGTTATGGATGTTAACACTGATAGATCTTGAGACAGGCCTTCTTCCAAACCTGCTGACTTTTCCGGGTATCGCAGCGGGACTGCTCTTCTCCTTCTGGGCCGGTCATTTGCAGGATGCCATCATTGGAGCCGTAGCCGGGTATGCTGTTTTCTGGCTGGTTGCAAAACTGTTTCTTTTTTTCACAGGAAGAGAAGGGATGGGATATGGTGATTTCAAGCTGCTGGCCATGCTGGGAGCATTTATGGGGTGGCAGGCTCTGCCATTTGTAATCTTTGCCTCCTCACTGGTTGGAGCGGTGGTCGGATCCGCTTTTATACTTTTAACACGCAAAAAGATGCGAGCGGAGATTCCTTTTGGCCCCTATCTTGCCGCTGCGGGAGTGGTATGGTTTCTTTGGGGAGGAGGGATTCTCCAGTGGTACGCCGGCCTGCTCCGTGGCTGATGATCATGGTTCCAGGCCCGTACTTATCGGACTGACGGGCGGGATTGGCAGCGGTAAAACTGCTGTGGCCTCCATCTTCTCCGGTCTGGGCATACCGGTACTGGATCTCGATCTGATCGGCCGACAGGTGACAGGGGCCGATCCTGAAGCATTGGCGGCACTTGTGAAGGCATTTGGCCGGGAGATTCTTGACGGTGACCGGCTCAATCGAAAACGGTTGGCAGATATCTGCTTCTCCAGCAGGGAGAAGACAAAGCGGCTCAATGACATATTACATCCTCTCATATGGCAGCAGATGGATGGCTGGGTAAAAGAGCAGCAGGCCGCCTATGTCATCATAGAGGCATCCGTGCTGATTGAATCAGGCGGTTACGATCGTATGGCTGCAACCATTGTGGTGATGGCGGATCTGGAGATTCGAAAGCTGCGGGTGCTATCAAGAGGCACGCAGACATCGGCATCTTTTGGAAGTATCGTGAAGATGCAGTGCAGTGATGAGGAGCGGAGAGCTCACGCAGATTTTATAATCCGGAATGATGGAACTGTTGAGATGCTGAAAGAAGAAGTTGAAAGGTTGCACGGGTTGTTGACAGACCAATTTCGCAGTTGACACCCTGCTGGAGGGGGAGTAGCAATCCGACCGTTGCCATTTCGGGCAACAGTTCCGCTGATCAACAAGAAACCCCTCTTCTGATCACCCCCTGAATTTCTCTGTTGCTGCTATCTTCAGGATGGCAAAACACCCGAAAACATTGGAGTACGCATGTCGTCTACTGAAACCGTTGTTGATGAATCTGAAAACAGGAGTCCTGACCCGTCTGTGGTGAGTGACCCTGCTGCTGCAGAAAAACCTGCTCGCAGAACCTCTCGGCGAAAAGCTGTGGAATCCACACAGGAGAAGTCTGAAGGCCCTAAACATCGCAGGAAAACGGCAGATAAACCTGCGGACGAAAGTGTGTCGCCACCCGCCGATTCGTCAGATGGTGCTAACGAAGAGAGGGCCGATTCAGCTTCGGAAGAGGGACGATACAGTAAGCGTGGAAAAAGCCGGAACACCAAACGCAACGGAGATCGTGGAGACCAGCGCGGCGACCAGCGTGGAGGGCGAAAACGCAAGTTTGAACAGGAAGAGGAGCCGATCTCTGATGAGTTTGCAGGGGTGACACTTCATCTTCGTGATGTGTCCGAGATGACCCCCGCAGCACTGCTTGAAAAGGCGGACTCTCTGGGCATTGATAATGTGGCCGGTATGCGCAAACAGGAGCAGGTCTCTGCCATTCTCCGTGCACATGCGCTGCGTGGCGGTACGATCCATAGTGAAGGCGTGCTCGAAATTCTTCCCGATGGCTTTGGCTTCCTTCGCTCTCCGGATGCAAACTATCTTGCCGGTCCGGATGATGTTTATGTTTCCATTCATCAGGTTCGAAAATTCTTTCTGCGTAAGGGTGATACGATTGCCGGCGAAATCCGCCCTCCCCGCCGTGGAGAGCGTTATTTCGCACTCAAAACAGTTGATGCAATTAACGGTGAAGTCCCCGAAAATGCACGTACCAAGGTGCTGTTCGACAACCTGACACCACTATATCCGGATGAGCGTCTTCATATGGAGATTGAGAATCCTGCCAACAAGGATATGACCGGGCGTATCATTGATCTGGTCTCACCAATCGGTAAAGGACAACGTGGCCTGCTGGTCGCCCCACCCCGTACCGGTAAAACCATGATGATGCAGTCGATTGCACACTCCATTGAAGCCAATCATCCCGATGCGGTACTGATTGTTCTTCTGATTGATGAGCGCCCTGAAGAGGTGACTGACATGAAGCGCTCTGTGAAGGGTGAGGTGGTCTCTTCAACCTTTGATGAACCGGCCCAGCGCCATGTTCAGGTGGCTGAGATGGTGATTGAGAAGGCAAAACGTCTGGTAGAGCATGGCAAGGATGTCATCATCCTGCTCGACTCCATTACCCGACTGGCCCGAGCCTATAATACGGTGGTGCCTTCCTCCGGCAAGATTCTTTCCGGTGGTGTCGATTCCAATGCCCTGCATCGTCCGAAACGGTTTTTTGGTGCGGCCCGTAACATTGAGGATGGTGGCTCGCTTACTATCATTGCCACAGCACTGGTAGACACCGGCTCGAAGATGGATGAAGTGATCTTCGAAGAGTTCAAGGGAACCGGTAATATGGAGATTAAACTGGAGAGGAAACTTGTCGATAAGCGCGTGTTTCCGGCCATTGATATCGCGCCTTCCGGTACACGTAAGGAGGAGTTGCTGACACCTGCTGACGATCTTCAGAAGGTCTGGGTACTGCGTAAGATTCTCTCACCGATGAATTCGGTGGATGCGATGGAGTTTCTGCTCGATAAGCTTGGCAGCAACAAGAACAATGCCGAGTTCTTTGATCGTATGAATCAGTAATTGTTTCATCCGCGCGGGAGCTTGATGCGGGGCATCCTGCCCCTCACCCTGTGGGCGGTAAGACCGTCCACAATTGTGCAGGACGGCACAATTGCACGACTTGTCGCCCTGCACGGGTGGCACACACGGATGTGTGTCATGAAATCGGCCATCCTGCCGATTTGTCCTGCCCCGCGCTTGAAGCACTACGCAATTACGCGGAATTGCGTAGTTTACTAAAGCCGTACAAGGTGAATTGCGCCAAGGTGAATCGAGCCCGCGAGAGAGAGGGCACCCTGGGGTGTTGCGCAAGAGAGGGTGCCCTGGGGTACATCCCTGTGCGGGAGGGCGCTACGTTAGAACTGATCAGGTAACGAATGAAATGAAGGCAGGTGGTAATCCCATCTGCCTGTATTCGTTTGCGGGCTGGTTTCGCGGCTGATCCAGACCGTTTTGCAGCCGAGTTCGGTGGCAGCAGCCAGATTATCCAGCATGTCATCCACCACCAGAGTCCGCTCAGGTGTGCACGCTTCTTCATTGATCAACATCGCCAGCGTCTCTTTACATGGTTTTGGAATATAATTGTTAAAGCGGATGTCATAGATGCGCTCGAAGTGGTGCAGCACGCCGAGGGTTTCAAGAATCCGCTCGGCATGCTCACGGATGCCGTTGGTATGGATCACCTTGCGGCCGGGAAGCCTGGAAAGCGCCTCATTTAACGCCACGTCCCTCTCCAGCAGCTCATGGGCATTAATGTCATGCACGTCATGCAGGAAGCCTTCCGGCTCCATGCCGTGATGTAGCATCATACCCCTGAGGGTGGTGCCGTACGCCTTCCAGTATTTCACCCGAAGCCCGTCAGCGGTTCCGGAATCAACACCAAGCTCATTGGCAACATAGGCGGTCATGCGCCTGTCCATACGGGCGAAGGCCCCCGATTCGGCGGCATAAAGGGTATTGTCGAGATCAATGACGGCAAGATCAAATGGCATTGACGAACACTAACAGAATCATCATCTCATGATCCTGTTTTAATGGCGGGCGCCTGTCCGGTGCCGGTCCGGGAGACTTTTAAACGCACGGGCAAAGGCTAGAGAAGCAACCACTCCAGATTCTCCCTGCCAAGATAACCAGTCATCTCCTTTCGCCATAACAGCTGTACATCTCTCCGCTGGTAGCTGATGGGGTTGAAGTCATCAGTCAACAGGATATTGCTATGCAGGTCGGGCAGTTCACCTGCAATGAAATGCTTAACATCAGCAAGTTGTGCAGTGTCAAACGAACTGTTTTTTGTGGAGAGATGAATGGGTGCCCGGGAAGCCACAAAGACGAAACTTGCCAACTCGGCACCATGATCAGGGGTGAAACTGCGCACATGTGGAAAAACCGCCTGCAGGGTGTGCTGCAGTGCTGCGATATCCTCGCCTGTTTTCACAGAGGTGATATTGATGGCAAGCAATCCGGTTTCACTCAAATGTGCCTTTGTTTCTTCCAGTGCCTCCATTGAAAGCAGGTGTGATGCAATCTGTTCGCTGCTGAATGCATCAGTGACAATAAAGTCATAAGCAGTTTGATTGTGAAGAAAATAGAGCCGCCCATCCATGTAACAGATTTGATCAGCCGGCAGGTTAAAGCCGAAATGCTTTGCCGCCATTTCTCCAATCTTCGGGTCTATCTCTACGACATCGACATCAAGTCCGCCCCGTTGCAGCAACATCGGCAGCTGGCCTGCACCCAGCCCGATAACCAGCGCAGCCGGATGTTTGCTGGCTGATGATTCAGTCAGTGCCGGCAGAGCAGCAATAAAATTGATGTACTGCGTGGAGTAGACGTTGTTATCAAAAACATAGTTTTGACCAATACCGTCAACGAGCAGTAATTTTTCTGTCCCCCTTTGTATGACCTGCAACTGCCCATAGAAGCTTGGCGTTTGCCCCAATATCCTGATGGATACTCCGGCATTAGATTTTTTTCCGCTTAAAAGCATGAAAAGCAGAACAGTGAGAGTCAGCAGGATTGCATAGCCGATGAACTTCAGCCGGAAGTTGCCGAGCATCGCCAATGCCACCAGCAGGGCTCCGCAAAATGTGAAGATCACCTGCACGCCGTAGTTGGGGATTAATATAAATCCGGTACCGAGCGCACCGAGCAGGCTGCCGATGGTTGACACAGCAAACACAAGGCCACTGGTTGATCCGACCGATTCCCTGTTCTGCGTGCTTAAGCGGATAACAAACGGGCCTATGGCACCAAGCAGAAACAGGCTGGGGAAAAACAGGATGCAGCTGGAGATAAGCACGCCGGGCCGTATATCGGGAATCTGAATCAGCAGCGGCAGTATGTAGCGGGCCAGCAGAGGTGTTGCCAGTGTCCATAGCCCGGCTGCAAGGCAGATGCCGTAAAGTATGGCAGTAAGCGGCTGACGATCAGCAAGACGGCCACCAAATGCGTATCCCAGCGCCAGGGCGGCGAGTGTAATTGCGATCAGGGCGCTCCAGGTATAGATGCCGCTGCCGAAGTAGGGGGCGAGAATCCTCGTGCCCATCAGTTCAATGATTAACACGCACGCGCCGGTGATAAACACCGTCAGCAGTAGCACCCAGTCGGGAATGTGTGGCTCATCCAATGAGAAAACAGTGTTTGGCATGTGGGTCGAAGAGTTTTCCATGTGGTTACCCATGCGTGGACGACTCAATGATATAGAGAGCGTTGTTAAACTTTTTGTTCGGTTTTGATTTTATATTCACGTTCAATAATTTCGTATTCAGCCACTCCAAAATTAGTTCGTCCTTTAAGTCTAAGTACAATAATTGCGACGATGGTGAGGGCAATAATTGATAGCTTAAACATATCAATTTGCAATTCAAAAGATATTGGCAAAGCAGCCTTTACAAATAAGACAAGCCAAACAATTACCACGAACAGGCTAAGCATTTGATTTATTTTTGTTACGGAAAATTGACCGGGAGATGTAAAAGGGTCTTTCTCAGGACTGAGGGCTACATATTTATAAAGAGGGCCGAGAGTCATTTCTTCCAAGAGATCAACATGACACTCCCAATTACTTTGCCAAAATTTGCTACCACGGTTGACCAAATACCATGCATAAGAAAAGACTATACCGAGCGAAGAAAACAGCAATGATAGCCAAGGCTCACCATTCGCAGCCGTTTTATATGTAAAGGCATATCCTGCGAAAGCGGCAGCAATGAACGCCCAAAAATATGCTGCGCGAGTCCAATACAGATTAATTTCAAGCTTTCTAATATCGAGAGCAGCCTCAAGTGCTTTTCGCGCCCTCGATTCTGATTCTTTGTCATCAAAACCCTTTGGGGATGCGAAAGCTTCCTTGTATTCATGTTCTGATACTCGTCTACGGTCTTTAGTACTCATAGTTTCGACTTGCTCTGAGTAAACCTAACGTGCATTCGGGGTCAGATACTTTCTTCAGAACTCCTGTCAAGTAGCCTCCCTCAATCTGCATTCTGAGCCACCTTTTGCAAACGGGTTCCGCCGTTTGGATCGAAGGGTTCATGATAGGTAAGTACACCCCAGATGATGTGAATCA
>JAIPJD010000042.1 GCA_021734365.1 Mariprofundaceae bacterium
ACTTCTGAAATGAGTAGGCCGCCACCTTGACCCGTGCATGCTGGCCGGAACGAACAAACCCCGCATCGATATGATTGACCCACACTTCGGCTTCGAGCGGGTCGTTTTTGGGAACAACCGTCATCAGAACCGTGCCGGGAGAGACCACGGTGCCGGGTGTGCGGGTGGCGATATCCTTGACGATACCATGCTGGGGCGCCCTGACTTCAAGCAATGCATGGCGATGTGCCTGTTTCTCCAGCTCCTGTAGCAGGCGTCGATATTCACCATCGGCCAGCACCCGTTCATTCTGGAGCTCTTCACGATATGAGGAGCTGATCTGTGCCATCTGTCTCTCTGCCTGAACAATGGTTGCACGAAGACTCTTCACACTGTGGTGCTGTGCCCGCAGGTCCTGCTCCCGTTCAATCAGTTCCCGATGCTTCTCAATTGCAAGCAGTCTGGAGACATACCCCTTCTCAACCAGCTTCTGAAAGGCTTCACTCTGCTGGCGATAGCCGGGCAGGGTCTGCTCCAGCTTCTGTTCAATCTCCAGAGCTCCCTGCAGGTCCTGTTCCGCCTTCTCCTTTATTGCCTGCACACTCTCAAGCTCATCCAACCATGATTGACGCCGTGCCTGATACTGCTTCAACACCTCAGCGAACAGTTCCGGCGAATCTTCAGGCAGGGGTGCCAACGCCTGCTGTGCAAGTTCCGCATCAATGCGGCGCAACTGCAGCTGTTTCAGTGCAAGTTCGGTTTCCAGGGTCCGGTTATCGGCATCGGAAAATATGGCATCCATTCGGGCCAGGACCTGCCTGGCAGCCACCTCATCACCTTCACTGACCAGCAGCTCCTTCACAATGCCGGAATCAGCTACCTGCACGATTTTGACCGCACTCTGTGGAACCAGCTTGCCATGGGCGACCGCAATAATATCGAGCCGCCCGAACAGTGCCCACAGCAGCAGGCATGCCAGCAGTGCCAGCAGCCCCCATAGCAGGGCTCGGGGCAGCGGTGATGGATGCTGCTGCTGAAGCCTCAGAATATCCGGATCAAAGTCATACTCATCCGATGTCTGCAGCCTCTGCTTCCACACTCCCCAGTTCATGTTTGAAGTACGCTTATCGATCCATGTTCATCTGCTGTGGTTTAGTGCCGAACTTTGAGCTGTCCAGCAGATCCTGAATCGAGCCGGCTGACATGGCATCCAGTGTGCCTGTCAGGGCATACTGCCCTGCCATTGCACCACCGACTGCGTCTGCATCGTCGTTGGAGTGCTGCAGATGCCGATCCAGCCGGGCATTGGCCAGCGACCAGCGATCCGCCGTACCGCTCTCTTCGAACTGTTCCACCAGCTCGCCGAAATCGAGCACCTGAACACTGCTGCGAAGTTTCGAATGCTTCGATTCATGCTTTGACCCATGGTGATCATCATCATGCTTCACAGACTCCGAAATGATCTGGAGTTGATCAACGCCCTGATTGTCAGCCGAGGCATACCAGTCACGGAAGGTGATCTGGTCGGATGTGCCGATATCCAGAATCAGGTCGTTGCCCTGCTGACTTAACGCCAGATCGTCAAAGTTGATGCCGCCACCGAGTGAGATCGTGTTCTCAGCGTTCGGGCCGGAGATCACTGTGTCGCTGCCATCGCCAGAGTTGAAGGCGATCACATTCGAACCGGTACCGGTATCGATCACATCGTTTCCAACACCACCGATCAGCATGTCACTGCCTGCCCCGCCGTAAAGGATATCGTTTCCGGCCCCACCATCGAGTAGATTGCTGGATGCAGATTTGTGCTCTCTCTCCTTATGGTCATCGCTACGCCTATCACCATGATCATCGTCGTGATCGTCATCGCGCCCACCTTCATGGTTGGAGGCAAGTTCATGATGCCCCTTATCCCCATCTTCATCACCATGGTCATCATCATGATCACTATCGTGACCGTGGTCGTCATCTTCTTCATCGTCACAGCAACCGGCCTCAGCAATAAGCGGTGCGCCACCGAGCTGTGAAGCATCCAGTGGTTCTTCGGCAATCAGGATATCGTCACCGGCTCCACCCTTAAGGATGTCGATACCGGTACCGCCAATCAGCACATCCCGTCCGCCGAGACCGGAAAGAACGTCATCATCGCCGAAGCCGTAAATCACATCCCTGAGCGCACTGCCGGAGATCACATCCTCCTTGCAGGTTCCCGGCTTCAGATCGGCCACATCCAGTCTGAAGTCCGAGAACGCCGATGAACCGTTTTGGTCGGTTGCAGTTACACGAACGTCCCGGATGCCTGCTGCCGAGCCATCCGACATATCACTGTTAAAGGTCTGCGTGACCGGATCAAACCGGAGCCACTCAGGCAGCGGATCACCACTCACCATCGTGGCGCTGTAGCTGAGCCGATCACCCTGATCAATATCGGTGAACGCATCGGCAGGCAGCTGATAACTGAACGGCACTGCTTCAAATGCCTCCTGATCGGAGAGTGGAATATTCACCACCGGCGCATCGTTGGTACCGGTGATGGAGATGGTCAGTGTTGATGGCGTAGCCGTAATCCCGTCGGTTGCCTGATAATCAAACGATTCACTGACTACCTGACCTTCGGCCAGTGACTGAACAGTCACCGAAGCGTTGTCGAGCGTGTAACCGTAACTGCCGTCAGCATTGAGTGTCAGTGTTCCATAAGTTCCAGTGAACACCCCTGCGTTAGCAACACTCAGCACGTCGCCCTGATCAATGTCGAAATCATTGGACAGGACATTGCCTGTAGCCTCAACCGTCAGATCTTCCTGAACAGCAGCAACATCGGTTGCAACAATCGGCACATCATTGGTGCCGGTGATGGTCATGGTTACAGTCGATGTACTTGTCACACCCTGTGAATCGACGATGGTGTAATCGAATGTATCCGTTGTGGTCTGGCCTTCGCCGAGTTCCTGGAAGAGGTTGCCGATGTTGTACTGCACATCGCCATTGACCAGAGACACAGAAGCTCCTGCTGCCGAAGTCACAGAGACAGATGCAATGGACATTGTGTCGCCCTGATCAATATCGGTGTCGTTGGCCATCAGCTCAGTGCCGGTCAACGTAACAACATTGCCGTCTTCGATAGCTGCACCGAAACCAGGGTTAGCAATTGGTGCATCATTCGTACCGGTGATCGTCATGGTGACCGTTGAAGTACTGGTCGCACCCTGTGAATCCACGATGGTGTACTCGAAGGTGTCCGTAGTTGTCTGCCCTTCTGCCAGAGACTGGAAAAGGCCTGTGTGATCGTAGACCACATCGCCGTTCACCAGCGATACAGAAGCCCCAGCAGCAGAAGTGGGAGAGACGGATGCAATAGCAATCGAATCTCCATGAATTACATCAATATCGGCATCGTTCGCAAGCAGGCTTGCGCCTGAAATCACAGCACTTCCATCATCTTCATTGGCCTGTGAGCTATCATTGGAGGATACCGGAGCATCATTGGTGTTCACCACATCAAGACTGAATGCGCTGCTTGCACTCAGGCCCCCTGTATCGGTAGCCGTGACTACTACATCCAGAGCACCAACGTCCCAATTGTCCGGTGTGCCGTTAAATGTTCCGGTTGCCGCATCAAAGCCCAACCAGGCAGGCGGCGGGCTGCCATCAACCATGGCTGCAGAGTAGGTCAGGCTATCACCATGAATAAAGTCGACATCATCAAATGCACTTGCCGGAATTTCATAGCTGAATGCCTGATCCTGTAGTACAGACTGTCCTCCAAGGATTGTACCAACTGTCGGCGCATCATTGACATTCTGCACGTCAAGTCCAAAAACAGAGTTGACCGAGTTTCCATCACTGCCTGTCGCCGTTACCCGCAAGCTCAGGCTGCCGACATCCCAGTTGTCCGGGGTTCCGTTGAACGCTCCAGTCGCAGAATTAAGCGTCAGCCATGCTGGAATTGCTGTGCCATCGGCCAGTGTTGCCGAATAGCTCACATTGGATGCAATGCCGCCTGAATCAATCGGCAGTGACCCGTTTGTCATCTGTTCGACCATTGCCCATTCATCCCACACAGTGCCATCGGCGAACTGAACAGACTGAATAGAAAGGCTTCCCGGCTGTCCGATGACAACCGTGTTGCCACTACCCATATCAAGAAACAGCTGATCGCTGTTCTGGTCATATTTGATCGAGACTCCCACCGGATTGATACCGGCACCGAGACTCAACTGATTCGTATCAGCGACAAAACTCCACCCTTCCCAGTGACCGTTGCTGTCGACAATAATGTCAGCGCCATCACCTGCATTGTAAATGTAACTGTCGTTACCGATGCCTCCTGCCAGCGCGTCGTTACCCTGTCCGCCTGTGATCACATCGTCGCCAGCTCCGGCATCGATGTGATCATTTACAGCCGTGCCTGTAAGTGAATCCGCAAACTCACTACCGACGGTTTCGACTACACCATTGGCCAGCAGCTGGTCGATGGTCACAACCACGCCGTTTGCGAAATTGAAATTACGGATTGGTGAACTACCTAACGGATCGCTGGAATCGACACCGGCAATATTTTGTACAACACCATTATCGAAATGCGCCGACAGGTTACCGTTGTCCATCGTCAGCTGATACGACGCCGAAGCTGATTCGGTTGCAACAACCTGCAAGTCAAATGGCTGATCTTCCAGTGTTGTCTGATCGACCACATCCAATCCGGACAGAGCGGAAGTCTCATTCCAATCCCACTGAAGGTTGACGGTATCGGTGCCGCCCGGCCCTCCTATAATGAAATGTTCGCCGGTTTGTGGTGCGATGAAATACTCTTGAACAGGTTGCCAGTCACCACCGCTTCCATCGCCGCCTCCTTCGTGGGCCAGGAGATCTTCGTAGCTCCACTCTGTTCCATCGGCAAATTTGACACGTACAGAAGGAGCATCGCCGCCTCCTTCGCCTTCATTAGGAGTAGCGCCATCAATATATATTTCATCACCCTGATCACCATAGCTGATCAGCATATTCTGCTGTAATACAAACTCGTCCCATTCGTCGTAGATGGTTTCAACCTCGACTTTCACTGAGGCGGGATCGACCCCACCACCAAACAAAATCATCCAGGGCTTGCTATATGGCTCAATATTCAGAGTGTCGCTTCCATCTCCCAAATTAAGTAACAGGGTGTTTGCATCACCGCTCCACCCATTCATCGAAACCGTATCATCGCCTTTCCCGGGCGCTATTAAGTTATTCGCATCGCCATCGGGCTCGATCATGTCAGCCCCATCTCCTCCAACAATCAGGCTGTTTGAATACTGATAAGTAGGCCAGATGGTCTGGTCTGCTGTTGTTGGAGGAATAAGAGTAATCCCGCCCTGCTGGGCGATAAGTTCATCAAAGCTGAGAACCGTGCCATCGTCGAAACTGAACCGTTCGATAACGCCCTTCTCCCCATCCAGAATGGCGATCAAATCACCATTCGTACCCACTTGCAGCACAAAAGGTGTTGGCCCATTGGGATCGTATTGCCAAACCACATCCTGTGCAGCGATCCCTGCTCCGAACGCAATCCCATCAATACCACCAAAGTCGGCGATCACATCCTCTCCATCGCCAGGGTTAAACGTGTATATATCCCCAAGCTTACCGCCAAGCATGGTGTCATCACCGATACCACCATTGAAACTGGCTGCAAAGCCAGTGCCATCAAGCATACGATATGGAGAACGGGTTACGGGGACATAAGCTGTCCCGTTCCACTCATTCCAGGTCGATGCGCTATCGTTGGAATCAACGACCAGTGCGCCACCGTTGAGTTCGACTAACTCCTGCCATGAGTATTCCGAGCCATCAGCAAAGCGGAACTTCTCAATCGCCCCCTTGCCGGACATAGACCGGATGGCATCGCCCTGATCTCCAACCTGAATGGTCATCACCTGCCGCTGCTCATCGCCGACCATCAGGTCAGCCTGAGGGTCAGGGAACTGAAACTCGCTTGGAGCCCAACGCGAACCATGATCGGTAATAACTTCAGAGTCGAAGCTGAGCATGTCAGGCGTAATGCCTGCACCGAACTCAATAACATCATTACCTTTCGGATTCGAAGTGGCCGAAAGTTCATAGATTTCATCAACACCGTCACCCAAATTAAACCGGTACACATCATCCTCGATGCCACCAATCAATGTGTCATTGCCCTGCCCGCCTTCTAAAGCGTCCTTGTAAAGGCTGCCAACCAGCATGTCATTGGCTGCCGTGCCTACAACGGCCTCACCAGCCGCACCCTGGCCGATTGTTGTCAGGTCCAGTGTTGAGCCATCTCTGAATTCGATCGTATTGAGCGTAGAGGTGCCGGCAAACCAGCCGTCCACCGTTACGCTATCCGAGCTGTTTGCAACACCGATTTTCAGATCCACACCGGATTTGCTGAATGAGAGATCAGCCTCTGTTAGCCCCTCCCAACCACCATCAATGAACAGCGTGTCATTTCCACTGCTGTCGAAAATCCGGTCCTGCCCATCGCCTTCGCCCCAACCCAGGGTATCAGCATAAAAATTGTAGGTATCATTGCCTGTACCGCCAGCCAGCGTGTCATTGCCCATGCCGCCTTCGAGTTCATCATCCCCTGTACGACCATAAAGAATATCATTGCCACCACTGCCATAGAGATAATCGGAGCCAGAACCACCATCCAGCGTATCGTTGCCCCCACCTCCATCGAGCTCGTCATCACCATCGCCGCCAAGCAGCGCGTCATCTCTATCATCACCATAGATGGCATCATTGTAAGATGTGCCTTGCAGTGCCTCGAAAGCCGGGGTGCCATTGATCTCTACGTAATTATGAGCGTCCAACAGCTGTCGAATGGATTGAACAGTGCCATCGGCAAATTCAAACTGTTGAATCGGGGAATCAACAAGCTTTCGACTAACACCTTCAATACTGATCACTTCGCCATTCCAGCTATTCAGGCGAAGTTTCAGCGTGCCGTTTGAACCACCATCAGGATCGTTGGCATACTCGATTCTGTTAACTGATACCCCGGCACCAAAACGCAGGGTTTGTCCTGCCGCACGAGTATCAATGATGGTATCCGAGCCATCACCCAGATTATATACGTAGACATCGCTTCCTTCACCGCCGATCAGCGTGTCGTTGCCCAACCCGCCGGTGAGTACATCATCGTCATAGCTACCATCAATCGTGTCATTGCCAGAGCCGCCGTCCAGCGTGTCGTTACGCAGTCCGCCAGTCAGCAGATCATCCCCAGCCATGCCGGACATTGAGTTATCAATTTGAAATATGCCGGTCAATGTATCGGCAGCATCAGTTCCAGCAATCGGAAGTCCTTTCTCAAAAAGAAGGCTAGACATCGAGTGATATGAACCATCTTCAAGGGTCAGGCCACTTACAGAAAGATTAAACTGCTTCTGACTCTGATCGTAACTGCCAATGACAATGCTATCACTGCCTCCCAACTCAAGACTGATCTGTCCGGTTACATGATCATATCGGGGAGTAATCATAGCCAATGAGATGCCCGGCCCGAACTGGAGTCTGTTATTACCGATATCAGTGATGGCATCTGTGCCATCCCCGATGTTGAAGAGATAGGTATCAGAACCATATCCTCCGACCAGTGTATCGTTTCCAGTGCCACCATCAATGATGTTATTTCCCATGCCACCATCAATGACATCGTTTCCAGCGCCCCCAATGATTACATCGGCACCATCACCGCCGGTTAGCGTATCGTCTCCAGCCCCGCCTTCGATTCGGTCATCGCCACCACCACCATTAAGCACATCATTGCCACCCATGCCTTGCAGATAATCACCATAACCGGCTACATCCCAACCGTTTAAACTATCCGCCACATTGCTACCGACCTGGTGGATCAACTGCTCCTTAATCAAGGTATCGGCAACTACGCTCGTACCATCACTGAACTGCAACGCCTTGAAAGGCATGTCGCCCGATATTCCGGCATCTACAACTGTGCCGTTACCAAAATCAAATTGGATCGTCTGCATCACTGCATCGTAGTGCGGCGTGACCATGGCTGCCGTGACGCCAGGGTCGACAATGATCTGTTCGTTCGTTCCGATAAAATCTTGAGTCGACATCGACGTTCCATCGGCAAAAGTCAGATTCTGCACCGCCAGATCATTCCTGCGTCCGATATTGATCGAGTCGCCATTCCCCAAGTCGAGAATAATGTTTGGTGTGCCACCGGAGGTGTCGTATTGAATGGTTATATTATTTGCATTGATACCGGGACCAAACGCAAGTGTGTTCGCACCTGACCACGCCTCGTCCATGATCGTGTCAGTACCATCGCCCAGGTTGTATCGGTAGGTATCATTACCTTCACCACCATACAGCGTGTCGTCTCCTGTTCCACCGACCAGAACATCATTACGCCTTAAGCCGTACAGGGTATCATTCCCAGCTCCGCCAAGCAGTGTATCCTGCCCAGGAATCCCATAGAATGGGCTGGTTGCCCACGACTGCAGGACGTCATCCCCATTTCCACCTACCAACGTTTCACTTCTGCCAACCAAGCCGGTGACCGTGACTCCGCCGTCATTGCCAATGATCACATTAGCATTAGCCGATCCCTGTCCATCGAAGTTGATGCCAAACGTATTCAGCGCACTTTCAATGGCTGGGGTCATCGTAGCTGCGCTCAGGGTGCTGCCAAGAAACTCCCAACCGCGCGAGGCCCAAGTCGTATCCTTGAACATCGTCTGGGTGTAACGGTTAAACTCCACCAGGTTCATTGCCGTAGTTTCAGCATCAATGGCTGATGCATCATTAAACGCCGCCTCAACGCCTGTAAAATCAAGCACCAGTTGTCCGTTGGTAAACGTGAGTCCAACCTGATCCAGATAGGGTTTCAGGCGAGTCTGTGGCAGCAGTGCATCATAAACAGAACCGCGCAGAGCACTGTATGCCTGATCAAGCAGGTTGATCTGAGCCGCTGAAAAAGAGGTTTGAATATGTTTCGGATCACCACCCACACCGACAGCCAGTCCGGTCACACCGGAAGCTGCTGTCCCACTCTCCCAAGGCATGCGGAAGAAACTGCGCCCGTTGAACTGCTCAAGGGCGGTCAGACGCTGCTGATGTGCCACATCCAGATTGGTTGTCAGCGTGTATCCGTTTTCGGTGGCACGCGTCTGTATATCACCAAAGCCTGAGGTTGCTCCCCAATCGGAGATCACAGCATCAAGTTGAGCCAGCTGTACTTCGCGGGTGTTGGCTTGTGCATAGCCTGACAGTGAGGCCTGAAGGGCCGCGCCTTCGGCAGTTGTCATGCTGGTTGCTTCTCTCAAATCACGCACCATGCCTGATCCCTGCATATCGGGAAGCAGTGCTGCTTCAGGTGTCAGAGGAATGGTGTCCGCAAAGGTGCGATGGAAAGTATCCACCGCCAGATTGATGTCTGCCATACCACCGGTAGTGCCGGCGCTGCCTGTTCTGCCATCTGCGTAAGTGAACGTGCCCAGATCAGCGATCTGGTTGCCGTTGGCAAGCACCTGGCTGTTTAAAGTGCTGTCTACATTAATGCCGGTGATGCCAAGCTGATCGAGTGAGGAGAGCTCACCACTCTGGCTAAACCCATCCTGATTGGCATCCTGCCACACTTGCAGGTTTGCCCAGTTGGCATCCTGTGCATCCACTACGCCATCGGCGTTGCTATCTTCCTGTGCAAGTGCATCAAAACCATCCACGGCGTTGCCGCCTGTGGCCAACGGGGTGGAGTCACCAAACAGCTCGGCACCACTATCAATCGTACCATTGCCATTGCGATCCAGTACAAGGAAACCATCATCAGGAGCTATCCAACCGGAACTCTGCTTAATGCCATTGCCCAAGTGATCGAAAAGAAGAGGCGGCGTCGAAGGTGCGACTGTCTCAAGACCGTTGCCATTCAGGTCAAGTGTCAGCGGGTCACGGCGAGGTTGGAGCCAACGCTGGATAGCATCAAACCCATCGGCAATAGCTTGTTTGATGCCATTGGTAAACTCAACATACATTACTCCTGCCTTAATGGTTATTTTGCCCACATCGATTAGTGAACCCACAATTGAACCTGGATCAAGTATCTCCCCAAAACGTCCAATACCATGCGCCCACACGGCACCTGCCGTAGCAGCTGCCGGTGCTACAACAGGTATTCTTCCAATTGCAGATGCCACCCCCCACACCACAACCTCACTCGGCGCAACATGCGTCTGCATGTCACCAATATGCTCTGCGCCTGGCATCAGAGATACCGGGTCAAGCAACGTGCGATGATTGGTAACATTGCCCTGTGTAGCATTGGGGTCGATGCCCAGTCCATAGCGATCATTCAGGACAGGAATTTGGTCTTTGGCACCAAGAGGGTTGAATGTAGTCGTAGGTAATCCTGTTTCTGCTCCCTGTAACTGAGCGATAGATCCACCAAGCGAATGCCCCGTGATAGTAATTGATGCTCCACCAGAGAGAGCGACCACATCTCCATAAAAACGGCGTGCGAACTCATATTGATCCGGCAACCTGTTCTTTAAAATTTGGATGTCTGCTGTCAAATCACCATCAAACGACAACGGTTCCGTACCACCATGGGCGATGACGGTTTCAATAAGATTGCCAGCCGCGTCAAATTTACCAAATGCCGCACCATCATAGCCAGTATTATTCGGGTCAGACTGTCTGATAAGACTCCATCCTGATGGTAGAGGCGTGCTCGTGGGATTGTATACAGCATCAGCAAATTGCTTGAGTTCGATATTAGTAGCCATGTTAACTCCCCTCTTGCGTGTTCAAAAAATGATTATTACTGCTGTTTGGTTATTGGCTCACAAATGTTACCGAACCGTTTTGATTTCATTGATCGTGTGCTGAGTATGTATGGCTTGCCACCAATTCTACGCATCAAACAAGAGCCCCAGTCATTAGCTTCTTGCGTATAGGGGTATATGCGCTGCATCAGGCTATCAGGAAGGTCGAATTTGATAGCGCCAGGCTCGAAGACAGACAAACGTTTGGGGTCGTCATCATTCGTTCCGTCAACTCGCGCCGGAAACCGTATTTCATTGCGAAATAGACGTGGATCATTGAAGTAACCGCAGCCACCTTCAATCTCGAAATACGCGAGGTTATTTTGAAATCTATGGTAATAAGACAAATAACTCAGCGTAACGTTTCGTTCAGACCTTGTTTGTTCCAGTTTGTTTTTTGGACTTTTGTACCAAACGACTTGCGCGGGGGTGAAATTTTTTATCGTTTCTATCTGGTTGAATCCAGGCAAACCTCCCTGCCAGCCGTAACCCGGCGTGATGGTGTATATCTCCCCTGGTGGCGTAAGAATCGGCAGCTTGTTATCCATCAATCCAACAATATTGCAGGTGTAGCGTTGTAATTCCTGAGACTGGACACGTTGGATCTTGATTCCAACCAGCCACAAACCGCCAATGGGCAATCCATCTTTTTGTGGCTTAAGGCCGAAGCGTTCGGCGTACTGAGGGCTCCATGCCCATTCTACGATTTGCGCTTGGTCGCCAAGCACGGGATCAGAAAGCTCCGGGTGCAATTTCTTTCGTTGATGTACCGGTAGTGTCAAATCAATGGCAGAAGAAACATCCGACTCTTCTGGCAGGCCTCCACCCCATACAGCAGGTGACCATAAAATGTAAGCTACAAGTACTGAACCAATTATTGAAATTCTCTTCATTCCTATTTCCTCCGCTTTAACCATCTGCATCAACTGCCTTTCCGCGCCATTATCTGATCAGAAAAGTTCTCCCGAATTCGGGCTCTCCTTCTCTCCCATTCTTCTTGTACAACAAATTCAGGCTTAATGGTTGGGTCATCATAGACTTTTGTTTTTCCTATATTGTCTGGGTCATCTATAGATTTAACGGGAGGGTTAGGATTGTCTTTATATTTTTCGTGAAACTTCGAAAAATATTCAATGCCGCCTGAGCAAACCCACTCATCTGGAGCACGAGACTTTATCTTCTCCTCCCGGTTGAGAGCGGTATTGAGAAACTTCTGCTGAGTAGCCTCATCTAGAGATATGAAAAACTCCTTTGCTGGAGACATTTTCTGCTCCCATTTGCCAATATTTTGGAATACTCCAGTTGTATCCTTACACCGGGAGCCATCAATTCGGGCCTGAAGTGCACCAGAGATATATGCAAATGCGGATGTGTCCTTAATGCCTACCCTGTAAAGGTTATAGGCATACATATAAGCCGTTCGTGCACCGCCATTACCACTAATAAACTGTTGTTTCTGCCAATCCAAAGCAGTCATAAATTGAGTTGGATCATCAATGGATGCCAGTCGGGCAATCAATTCGTTCGCATTAGGTTGAGTGGCTAATGCATTCAATTCCAGTATCAGTGGATTAGACTCTAGCTTATTATTTTCTACTGCAGCATCGCTGCATCCGGCGATTTGAAATGCCATTATCACTGCAAATGCCAAATGGATCTGTTTCATAAGACTCCCTTCCCAAGGTTGGTCAGTGGGAACACTGCCAGTAAATCCCTGCAATCAGTATCCCATGAATATGCTATATGCAGTTCACGGATCAGGAGAAGAGGTGATCGAGTTGTCGTGTAGAAAAGAACAGCCATCCCACTGGCTATCTCATTAGAAGTGATCCAAGCCTGACTCTCCCGCTTAATACAAGCCAAAGATGGTATGTAAGAGGCCACCTGTTTCATATACCCCGATAAGGGGATAACTTAAAAGGGGACGTTACCCTTTTTCTGTATCTGCTGTTTTTCCAGGTGAAGCAATTTTTACGCGGTGGATTAAAAGAGTTGAGGCCGCGATTGCGGCCTCAATGCGGACGATTGGTCCGGATCTTTTGAAGTTTAAAGGTATTAGCGTTATTGAATTTCAATCGCCTTTGGCTTAGCGCTTTCGCGCTTTGGCAGGCGTACATGGAGTACGCCCTCTTTCATTTCAGCATTTACCTTATCTGCTTCAATGTTGCTTGGAAGTGAGAAACTGCGTGCGAATGAGCCGTAAGAGCGTTCTATACGGTGAACGTTCTCCTCTTTCACATCTTTCTCATAACGGCGTTCACCGGAGATGGTCAGTACGCCATCTTTTATCTCCAGCTTCACATCCTTTTTGTCGATACCGGGCAGTTCCGCCTGAACCACGAGAGCATCCTCAGTTTCGCGAATATCTACCGATGGCATCCAGCTGGAAGTTTCCGTAACTTCCGCTGAGTGCGGATCATCTAGCAGACGGCCCAACTGACGATTCATGGATTCGAGCTCATGCCATGGAGTCCAACGCATTAGAGTCATGATATACCTCCTGTTATAATGATTTCGGCAGATTCTTGCCTGCCTGATGATTATATAGGTCCTCTCTTTTTAACTTTCAACCCCGTCACTCTTCAAGACATCTATTGACAGCAACCGCTTCACTCCCACTATTAGCACTCCTTTTTCGAGAGTGCTAAAACATTCTCTTAAGGGGGGGTTGAATCGGCGAGAGCCGGGCCCCATATATCAGTTTCAAGATTTTATATATTCGAAGGAGTAACAACGATGGCAACAAAGGTTCGTCCTTTACATGATCGAGTAATCGTCCGCCGCCTGGACGAAGAAGAGAAATCCAGTGGTGGCATCATCATTCCGGATTCAGCCAAAGAGAAGCCTGTCCAGGGCAAAGTGATCGCAGTCGGCAAAGGCAAAAGCCTTGAGAACGGCGAAGTGCGCCCGCTGGACGTAAAAAAGGGAGACACCGTGATCTTCTCAACTTACGCAGGCACTGAGATCAAGCTGGATGGGGATACATTCCTGATGATGCGGGAAGATGACATCCTCGGCGTAATAGATTGATACGCAAAAGTTCATCCTGAACGTTTGCTTGAACGGAAGCGGAAAACGTGACAAAAAGGCATGAGCCGTTTGGACGGCAACAAGCCGCCCGAAGGGCAAGTACCACGGAAGGTACGCGTCAATTCCTCTTCAAAAAATAATCGGAGATTTGCCACCCGTCCATGGGTGGGGAGTCCTGGAAAGTTAAATTTAAAAGAATTTCATAGGAGAAATTAGAATGGCCAAAGACATTCAATTCGGCGAAGACGCACGCGCCCACATGATGGTCGGCGTTAACAAGCTTGCCGATGCAGTAAAAGTAACCCTCGGCCCCAAAGGCCGTAATGTTGTACTGGAAAAATCATGGGGCGCACCAAACATCACCAAGGACGGCGTTTCCGTTGCCAAGGAGATCGAGCTGGAAGACAAGTTCGAGAACATGGGCGCACAGATGGTGAAGGAAGTGGCTTCCAAGACTGCGGATATCGCAGGTGACGGAACCACGACTGCAACCGTACTGGCCCAGTCGATTGCCAAAGAGGGTATCAAGGCAGTCGCTGCCGGCATGAACCCGATGGATCTGAAACGTGGCATCGACAAGGCAGTGAAAATTGTTGTTGATGAACTGGCGAAGCTCTCCAACGACGTACAGAACCGGGATGAGATTGCCCAGGTCGGCACCATCTCTGCCAACGGCGATGCTGAAATCGGCCAGATCATTGCAGACGCAATGGACAAGGTCGGTAAAGAGGGCGTGATCACTGTGGAAGAGGCCAAAGGCCTGGAAACAGAGCTGGACGTGGTAGAGGGCATGCAGTTTGACCGCGGTTACCTCTCACCATACTTCATCACCAACCCGGACCGCATGGAGTGTGAACTCGATAGCCCATACGTGCTGCTGTTTGAGAAGAAGATCTCCAGCATGCGCGACCTGCTGCCTGTACTGGAAGCGGTTGCCCGCTCAGGCAAGCCTCTGCTGATTATCGCTGAAGACATCGAAGGCGAAGCGCTGGCGACTCTGGTGGTCAACAAGATGCGCGGCGTTGTTAACGTGGCAGCTGTAAAGGCGCCCGGCTTCGGCGACCGTCGCAAGGCGATGATGGAAGACATGGCGATCCTGACCAACGGCAAGGTGATCTCTGAAGATCTCGGCCTGAAACTGGAAAATGTCACCATCGAAGACCTCGGCACTGCGGCAACCATCCGTATCTCCAAGGACACCACCACCGTCATTGACGGCGCCGGTGCCAAGGCTGATATCGAAGCGCGCGTGAACCTGATCCGCAAGCAGATCGAAGACACCACCTCTGACTATGACAAGGAGAAACTGCAGGAGCGCGTAGCCAAACTGGCTGGCGGTGTTGCCGTGATCAAGGTCGGCGCTGCAACTGAAGTAGCGATGAAAGAGAAGAAAGACCGTGTTGACGATGCACTGCATGCAACCCGTGCTGCGGTTGAAGAGGGTATCGTTGCTGGTGGCGGTGTTGCACTGATCCGTGCCCGTACGGCCCTGAAAGGTGTTACCGGCACCAACCATGACGAAGATACCGGCATCAACATCGTCAAGCGTGCAGTTGAAGAGCCGCTGCGTCAGATCGTCTCCAACGGTGGCGGCGAATCCTCTGTTGTGGTCAACGAAGTAACCAACAACAAGGGTCACTACGGCTACAACGCACAGACAGAAGAGTATGGCGACCTGGTGAAGATGGGTGTGATTGACCCGACCAAGGTAGTCCGCTCAGCCCTGCAGCATGCAGCATCGATTGCCGGCCTGCTGATCACCACGGAAGCGATGGTAGCTGAGATTCCTCAGCCTGCTGCTGCTCCTGCCGGTGGCGGCGATATGGGCGGTATGGGTGGAATGGGCG
>JAIPJD010000043.1 GCA_021734365.1 Mariprofundaceae bacterium
CTTGCGTAACGATCAGCGCAAAAGGCAGGACGCCTTTTGCGAATCAAACAATCAAAGCTCGATCTCCAATCCTTCGTAGGCCAGGAAACACATTTCATCAATAGCATACTGGGTGTTCCGGGAAAGTGCTTCAGCAAACACAGCCTCGAGCGCTTTATCACTTCGGGTCGGCTCATGGTGTGTACAGTAGAGTGACTTTGCCTTTGACTCTTTCGCCATCTGAATGGAAGAGTCAAAGGTTCCGTGCCCCCAGCCAATCTTCTGCATATACTCTTCCGGCGTATATGAGGTGTCTGCAATAAGCACGTCCACCCCGCTAATAACATCCATGATCGCCTTGTTTTTCTGAGCCATGGTTTCTTTGTACTTGGCACGCTTTTCCGGCTCTTTCTGAGTATAGATGTTACGCAGGGGCTCGTGATCACCGGTAAAAAAGAGTGATTTTCCATTGCAGTCGATCCGGTAACCGAAATTGGTCACCGGATGATTCATCAACACAGGGGTTACAACAGCATCACCGATCGTGACCTTCTCCCCCTCCTCCAGCGAGTAATATTCAATATCAGCTTTTAATTCCGCCTCACGAATCGGGAAAAAACGATACTGAAGCTGTGCACTCAGAATCTCAGAAATCCCTTTTTTTGATACCGGATCAGCCGCACCATGAATTTTCACCGTATTACCCGGTACAAAGAACGGGATAAAAAATGGTAATCCCTGAATATGATCCCAATGGGTATGTGTATTGAAAATATTGGCGACCAGAGGAAATTCTGAAAACAGTGACTGTGACAGCGGGAAGATTCCTGTGCCCGCATCGAGAATGATCAACTCGCCTGAATCCGTCCGCACCTCGATGCATGTGGTATTGCCACCATACTTAACGGTTGCCGGCCCGGGGGATGGAATTGAGCCGCGCACTCCCCAAAACTTGATCTTCATGCAAGAAGCATATCACACAAAAATGAAAGTTCCCGTTTTTCCGGCAAATTTCTTTGACGCCGTGTGCAGGCATGGCATGCTCTGTTTGTGAATGGACAAGCAGAAAATCCGGAACGCTGGTTAACCGATCATGGTGATTACCTTTACCGATATGCCGTGTCACGACTTTGTGACGGGGAGCAGGCCGGTGATATGGTGCAGGAGACACTTCTTGCCGCATGGCGGGGCCGGGACAGGTTTGCAGGAAAATCATCTGTCCGCACCTGGCTGGTTGGTATTCTTAAACACAAAATTATTGATCACATTCGCAAGGAGATCAGGGACAGAAAACTTTCTGAGGCTGTCAAATCAGACCCAACCTCTTCACTCTTTAATGCTGATGGTAGCTGGATCGAGGCTCCGGAAAACTGGAAAGAGAACCCGCAGGAGCTCTGTGAAAACGAACAGTTCAGGCATGTGCTGCAAGGCTGCATTGCCAAACTGCCGGAGAAACAGCAGATCGTATTCCGTATGCGCGAGATTTCAGGCGAAGATACCGAAACGGTATGTAAGGAAGCAGAGATCACTCCGACCCATCTTCATGTACTGATCCACCGTGCACGTCTGGCGTTGCGCACATGTCTGGAATTTTACTGGTTTGGAGGTCGCAGATCATAATGAATCACTTCTGCAGAGAAGCCAGTCAGCTTCAGTCTGACGCGTTTGAACGCCAGCTGACGTTATCGGAGCATATTCGGCTTCGCATACACCTTCTAATCTGTGAAGCCTGCAGGAATTACGCCGACAGTCTTAAGCTTCTAAACAGCTTCTTTCACAACCTTCGCAAACAGGTGCAGCAGGATGAAGGTATCACACTTCCCGACAGTGACAGGGAACGAATCAAAGAGGCCTTGAGCAGGACTTCAGACTCCGCTGGTTAATCCGGTAGCAGGATTAAATGCCTGTGTTGCATCAACCGCTTGAAATGCCTACCAAAAACGCTCATTCGTTCAGATGATTAACAACAGCCTGAAGATGGAGAACAGCCGCCGGGTTTGACCGCCTCGATACAGGCAGAAACCACATACGCCTCTACGCCACGTCCCGGTGCCCAGTCACGGATAAACTCACGCGATTCATCTTTGGGGACAATGCGGATATTCTCAAACCCTGCTTCGCTGATCATCATTTCAAGTTCATCAATCAGTGATGCCCCAGCCATGCAGCCTGCATGCAGGATCGGGTCGTTTTTCATCGCTTCCGGCATCTCGGCAGTCGCCACCACATCGGAGATCGCCAGGCGTCCACCCGGTTTCAATGCACGGAAGGCATCACAGAAAACCTGCTCCTTATGTGGGGAGAGATTGATCACGCAGTTGGAGATAATGATGTCGGCCGTGTTATCAGCAACCGGGATATGTTCAATCTCACCGAGACGAAATTCGACATTGGAGAACTTTCCTTTCTCGGCATTGTGCCGGGCTTTGCTGAGCATGTCAGGCGTCATATCAATGCCGATCACATGGCCGTACTCGCCGACTTCGTGCGCGGCCAGAAAGGCATCAAAGCCGCCGCCGCTGCCAAGATCAATCACCACCTCCCCTGCCTTCAGGCTGGCAATGGCACGCGGGTTTCCACAACCCAGCCCCATATCTGCACCCTCAGGCACGCTGGCAAGGTCATCTTCGGAATAACCCAGCCGGGTTGAGATCAGCTGATTGATCGCAGCATCGTCAGAGACACCACAGCAGCTCGACTCCACACCACAGCAGTCGCCTTCATTGCTGGCCCTGGCCACCTCGGCATAGCTATTCCGTATATGATTACGGACTGCATCTTTCTTGGTATGACTCATCTATCTCTCCCGTATCCATAATTACTTTGCGGCCCATGGACGGCCCGCTGAAAAACACAGGATGTGTTTATTCAGCATCAACAAACGAACCACCGCAACTGGAGCCCTGCCCTGCCGTGCATCCGTAGCAGTGGTCCATTACAATGATTTCGCGGCCCTCAATATCCTGCTGTATCAGATCCCTCAAATGCTGCCGCCTGCCTTGCTGATCCTTAAGGGGGAGATCAAGCATCTGATTAAAATCACAGTCATAAACATAACCCTGCCAATCCACGCTGATCAGACTTCTGCACATCACGGAATGAAGATTTCCCTCGCTATAGGCCTCCTTAAGCAACTGCATGTAGGAGTCAAACTCACCCCTGGAAATCAGCATGCTGCCGAAGCGCTTAATCGGCATGTTGGTAATGGTGAACAGGCGGTTGAAGCTAACACCAAAGCGGAGGCTTAACTCACGCTTGTACGTAGCCTCCAGCTCCTGTTGCGATGGTGGCAGGCTCGGACCCTGCGGGTTATAGACCAGCGTCAGCAGCAGGCCTGAATCATCCTGACCATATCCCACTGCATTGAGTTTTTTCAGTGCACTGATGCTCGCATCAAACACGCCCTTGCCACGTTGTGCGTCGACATTCTCACTCAAATAACAGGGTAGTGATGCCACCACTTCGACACCCTGCTCCGCCAGAAACTCTGCCAGATCCTCATGCCCCGGGGCACCCTCTCTTCCTTCGGAATTCACCTTGTACCCCAGGGCACCCTCTCTTCCTTCGGAATTCACCTTGTACCCCAGGGCACCCTCTCTTCCTTCGGAATTCACCTTGTACCCCTCATCCAGAAGAATGGTCAGGTTACAGCGATCAATGACGCGCACGCCAAGCCTTCTGGCTTCACGCACCAGATATCTGAAATGTGGATTCATCTCAGGTGCGCCACCAGTCAAGTCCAGCGTTTTTACTTTTTTGGCCCGCAGATAATCAAGCACGGTGTGAATTGTCTTTTCATCCATGATCTCTTTTCGCCGGGGGCCGGCATCCACATGGCAATGCTGGCAGGTCTGATTACAGAGATATCCCAGATTAACCTGTAGCGTCTCGACGCTCTGCCGGGAAATGGCTGGAAAACTACTCTCTTTCAGTCGTGGTAGTGTTGCATGCATGATGTATCCCTCTTTTCAACCCGGAATGAGCTGGAAGAGTCGAATATAAGCAGCATTTCTTACAACGGAAATGTTTCTAATCATTTCGCCAGCCTAGAAACATATTGCACCGATTGCCAAGCATCGTAACATGCACCTTCGAGGAGAGGCCCATGACTGCAGTTGAAAATATCAAAAAACAGATCGCTGGTGGCCATTCGCTTGCCCGTGCCGATCTATCCGGTATGGATCTATCCGGCATGGACCTCTCCGGTGCCAATCTGACCGGGGCCAATCTGTCGAACTGCAACCTGAGTGGCGCCAACCTCAAAACTGCACAGCTCGGTGCAGCAAACCTGAAGGGTGCAAACCTTGAAGGCGCAATCCTTGAAGGCGCAATCCTTGAGCTTCCCGTGGATGATCTGCTGCATAAGATCAGCAATGCACAGAATCTTGCAGGTTATTGCCTCCAGGGGAGAGATTTATCCGGCCTTGATCTCTCAGGTGCCCGTTTGGCAGGTGCTGATCTGTCAGGCTGTAACCTCAGGGGCACAGATCTTCGTGGCGCCTATCTCTATGAGAGCAACCTCTCAGATTCAGATCTGAGTGATGCCGACCTTCGCGGGGCACAACTTCGCCGGGCCAACCTGACCGGTTCGATCAGGATCAATACCAAAATCAGGAAATGGGCCATGAAAGGTGCCTACATTACAGGCGCAACCGCCTACACGGATGAATAATAAATGAATGATTTATCTCGGCTGCTGCAGTTACAAATGGGGCAAGTCAAGGCAGGAGGAGTGAAGTTTGGCTATTCCAAACGAACGACGAATAACGCTGAATTGCCACATTTGGAGCGCAGAGCATGAATAATGTACAGGCCCTGCCGGGCACCTTCCCGCTGCATGAAGATAAAAATTTTATTACCGAAAGTGAATGGGTGATTCTTAAGCTTCTCTGCCGTCCCGTAGATGAGCTTGGGAAAACTGATGCGGAAGAAGTCTCTGCCGCCAGTGGCGGCCAGATTAAAGCAGAGCGTGCAGAAGAGCTGATCCGTATTGTACAGATCAAATCACTTCCCGGACTGGGCAGCTGGATTGCACGTCTGATGGCAGAGGCCGGGCTTAATATTGAGCAGGTTAAAACCCTGCCTTCGGATGATATTATGAATCTTATCAATGAACGTGCAGGCTACCCGCTCTGCAATGGTGCAACGGTCCGGGCGCTTTCCGATCTGCAGCTGCAGTGGAAAGGCCTGAATATTTAATACAGGAAAAATAACTGATGACTGAACGTATTCTGATCACTGGCGGTGCCGGTTTTATAGGCTGCAACCTTGCAGCAACGCTGGTAAAACGGCCGAACACTGACGTGACCATTGCCGATGATTTCTCTTCCGGAGACTGGCGTAACCTTATTCATGTGGATTGTGAGGTTCGTGCGGCCGATTGTGATGATTTTGATCTGTTGGATGAAATTGCAGCCGGCAGGTTCACCGCAGTGATGCATCAGGCTGCCATTACCGACACCACCGTCATGGATCAGCGGCTGATGGTAGAGGTCAATACCAATGCCTTCGCCTCCATCCTTGCAGCCAGTGCAGAATCCGGAACCCGTGTGGTCTACGCCTCTTCAGCGGGCACCTATGGCAACTCGGAAGCACCCAACAAGGTCGGTTCCGGTGAAGAGCCTGAAAACATCTATGGGTTTTCCAAACTTGCCATGGATCGTGTGGCTGCACGCTGGTATGAGAAGCATCCCGCTTCGATTGTCGGGCTTCGCTATTTCAATGTTTATGGCCCGGGCGAACACCATAAAAATGAGCGTGAAGGCAATAAAACCGCCTCCATGATTCTGCAGATGTACCAACGGGCCAAGGCCGGTGAACAGCTTCGCCTGTTCAAGTATGGTGAACAGATGCGGGACTTTGTCTACATCCGTGATGTCATTGCCGCCAACCTTGCTGCACTTGAGGCACCGCGCTCGGGCATCTGCAATGTTGGTTCGGGTAAGGCACGCAGCTTCAATGATATTGTGGAGAACCTCGGCAAACAGCTTGGGCGAAGCTTTGATGTTGAATACATCGACAACCCCTTTACCTTCTACCAGATGCATACCGAGGCAGACCTCTCTGAAAGCAAGACAATCATGGGCTGGGAGCCTGCCTGGTCGCTGGAGAAGGGTATTGAGGATTATGTACGACTGCTTGAAAGCGGCCATCGCGGCCCGGCGGAGACAGCATGAACAGATTAGCCACACTTGCACTTCTGTTTACCCTGCTTTTTTCCACTACTGCATGCATACAGTATGAGATTCACCAGGGTAATGTGTTCAAGGATGAAAGCATCTGGCTCATTCAGGAGGGTGATTCAAAATTCAAGGTGGAGAGCCTGCTCGGTTCACCGGCCATTACAGATGTTCTGCATCCGGATCGTGTCACCTATGTTGAGGACCATCGAAATTCGGAGACTGAACCGGACAAACTGCGCAGAATCGATATCACCTATGATGATGCACTGCGTGTAAAAAAGATCGAATATTTCGGCTTTAAGCAGAACTGATGGCTATTAAACAGCCGGGAACAACCTCCCACATCACCCTGCTGATCACGCTCTCCTGGTCACTGGTGATGGTGCTTACCCTGATTGCCGGTCACCTTGTGATGGCATTCCTGGCCTACAGCAAGCTTACCGGCGGTAAAGGTATGGAGGAGGTGGCTACATTCACTTCTCTGCCGAACTGGGTGCTCTGGCTCGCCATTGTTGCCGCACTGGCACTGGATGGGTGGATTCTCTACCACCAGCGTAAGGATCGACTGAAAGCCCTTAAGCGTTAGACCTGTTTCTTATTTTCGACTGAAGCCGGAAGGGTAATTGTCACCTGCAATCCACCCCCTTCTCTGTTTTGAGCATGGACAGATCCACCATGCGAGCGAATCACTCTTGCTGCGATGGAGAGACCCAGGCCGAAACCTCCGCCCTGGCGATCACGCGCTTCACCCACCCGGTAAAAGGGATCAAACAGTCTGGACAGACTCTCATCCGGAACCCCTTCCCCGCAGTCACATATTTTAATTTCAATCTGATCCTCTGCTTCGGCCTTCATACAGATATCAACCATTGTATCGGCCGGTGTATATTTCATGCCATTACGCACCACATTTTCAATCGCGCTGCGAATAAGATGAGCACTCCCGAGCATTATGACCGGCACCGTTGTAACAAGACGCACCTGCTTGTTCTGCCCGGAAAATTCATAATTTGCATCGGAGATAACCGACTCAATCAACACACTTAAATCAAAGCTCTCTTCCACCTGCTCCTCACCACTCTCCAGCCGTACAAGGGTGAGCATATCACCGATCATTGTATCGACCTGGTCGGCCTCATGACCAATTCGGTCAAGCTCGGTCTTCGTATCACTGCCGCTACGCTTACGTGCCAGCTCCAGTGCCACCTGCAACCTTGCAAGTGGAGAGCGCAGTTCGTGCGAAACATCACGTAACAGCCGTTGTTGTGACTGCAACATTGAATCAATTCGCTCAGCCATCGCATCAAATTCACGGGCGAGATCACCGATTTCATCCTTTCGCCTTTCAAGTCCGGAACGGACAGAAAAGTCTCCCTCACCAAACCTTCTTGCAGTCTGCTGCATCTGCCGGATCGGACGGACAAGCCAGTAGGCAACCAGCAGGCAGACCAGCACCGTCACAGTCAGAGCAATCAGCATACGCTCTTCGGCAAAGTGTTTGAAAAAACGGATCTCACGTTCAGTCGTTGTATGGTGAGGTCGCGATTCACCAATCAGGCGGTACAGGTGCCCGTCCGGACCGGCGATCGGCAGCGAAATCACCTGACGATCCTCAAATTTGCTTTCGATGATGCCGTCCTCCTTTTCAGGAGGTTGCAGATGAACCTTCAGATGAGCCGGAATTTCCCTGCCCCGCAGAGACTCTCCGGTAGCTGAATCGATAATCAGAATACGTAACGGCGTACGATGACGGACATGGCGCATCCACGGGCGCAATGCCTCTTCCCCCCGCTCTTCGAGAATCGACTCGGCCGAGGCCGCCAGACTCTGCAAATGCGCCAACTGCACGGAATTTCCATCCCGTTCCGACCAAAGACCGCCCAGCCAGAAGCTGGCAATGACCGTCAGCGACAGGGTAAGCCAGAACCAGAGAAAGACCTTCCAGAATATCCTAGGCATGGGGCTGCCTGACATAGAGGTAACCGTTGCCACGAACAGTTTTGATTCGCTCTGAGCCATCCCTGAGCAGGCCAAGTTTCTTTCTTAATTTACTCACATGCATATCAATACTGCGATCATACATGGCCAGACGGCGGCCCAGAACCTGCTCGGAGATCAACGCCTTGCCGACAACCTGGCCGGCATTGGCAAGCAGTATCGCCAGCAGTTCAAACTCCGTACTCGTCAGCTCTACAGGTGTCCCGTTTTGAAGCACACTGCGCGACTGCGGCACCAGCTCGATATCGTCGAGTGTGATGCTGCCACCACCGGACTGAGCCGTTGCCGTTGCACGCCTTAATATCGCTCTGATCCGGGCAACCAGTTCGCGTGGATTACACGGTTTGGCCAGGTAGTCATCCGCACCGATCTCCAGACCCACGATCCTGTCAACCGGTTCGCCGCGGGCCGTTAGCATAATAACCGGCAGCGATGATGTGCTACGTAGCGCCTTCAGCACCTCCATGCCGTTAAGCTTCGGCATCATAATGTCCAGCACCATCAGATCGCACGGCTCATTGCGGGCACGCTGGAGGGCTGCTTCACCATCATGGGCAAGCAACACGGTGAATCCCTCACTTTGAAAGTACTCAGAAAGTAATTCACAAAGCTCACGGTCATCATCGGCTATGAGTATACACGCTGTATCGGACATGGGCTCAGCTTGCCACACTTCACCACCGCATGGGAACAGGGCAATCGGAACATTTACATACTTTTACATCTTTTCTACAAAACTTTTCAAACAGCGTACCCCACTTTACAAAACGAGGCAGAGAGTTCCCCCCATGCAGCCACTGGCTGTAAACGAAACCTCTCCAGGAGAACGAAATGAAACATAACAGTAAAATTATTCTTTCCACGCTTGGCATCCTTGCCATTGTCGGCATCACTACAGGCGCCATGGCTTCTGACGGTAACTGCAAACGCGGTTCCTCCGGATTTGACGGCTCCAAGGTGGAACACCGGATTGATAAAATGAAAGAGCGTCTCAACCTCACGGACCAGCAGGCCGGGGAGATCAGAGTGATTCTCGAAGCCAAAAAAGGGATGAAACGCCACGGTGATCGAAGAGAGGCCCGCAGGGCTTTGATGCAACTTGATCCCTCCGCTCCGGACTACATGAAACAGGTAGAGAAACTGGCGCACCAGCAGGGCAAAGCAATGGTTCAGAAAATCGAGGCAGACGCACAGACCCGCAAACAGATCTATGCCATCCTGACTCCGGAGCAGCGTGAAAAGGCACGCAGCATGCATGAAAAGCGGATGGATCGATTTAAAGGACGTCAGCATCGCGATTCCAGAGATCATTCATCACATGGAAAAAACCGGGGATAAACATGATCGCGAGGTTCTCCAACTGAATATGGAGAGCCTCGCAATCAGAACTATTTAAAATGAGGTTATTATGAAGAAACTATTGATACTATTTATGATACTGGGTCTTTCCGCATGTGCGACACATCGTCAGGAGCAGGCTGCAACAACCGGCGCAGCTATTGGCGGTGTGACCGGTGCCGTCATCGGTTCCAGCTCAGACAGGGCTGTCGAAGGTGCCATTCTCGGAGCATTTGTAGGCGCTGTGGCCGGAGCCATCATCGCTGCACCCCAGGGCTCCGAATATTATGGCCAGCACCACCACGGTCACGGGTACTGGCATCACCACCACGGTGATGGCAATTACAACCATCAGCATCGCAACAACTACTATCGCGGACATGTACATTACCAGCCGGCACCGCCTGTACGCCGGCACGTGGCAGTACCGCCTGCACGCAGGCATGTGGCAGCACCGCCTGCACGCAGGCATGTGGCAGCACCACGCCCGGTGGAGCGGAAAGAGGTTATCCGAAACAGTCGCGAATATAAAAAGCCGGAGCAGGCCAGGCATGAACGGGAAACTGTAAAAGAGAGTCGGGTTTATGCGCAGCGTGATAACCGGAATAGCAATCGTTCCAACGAACGGCAAAAAGCGCAAAACAGTGACCGCTCCAACGAACGGCAAAAAGTGCAAAACAGTGACCGCTCCAACGAACGGCAAAAAGCGCAAAACAGTGACCGCTCCAACGAACGGCAAAAAGTGCAAAACAGTAACCGCTCCAACGAACGAAGCAGTGAACGCCGAAAAGAGCAAAAAGATGATCGGCGCGATGACCGTGGCGACCGAAACAACCGCGGGAGATAACACGCCTGCAGGCAGAGAAGGCAGGGCAAACGCCCTGCCTTCTATTTTTTGGTAATACCTGTTTCAGCCTGTCAGTTATTCATGTTCCGGTAGTGAGCGGCGGATATAGATGGTGAAATCATTCTGCAGATAATCATCCCGCAGCCTGCAATCCGGGGAGAGTGAACGGCAGTATCTTAATACCGCTTCCGGCTGATGACTCTGGAGATCGTGTGCCTTCAGGTATCGAATATCCAACAGGTTAAAAGCCACACCCTTCCGGCACAGCTCGAACATGCGTTCGATCACTCTGTGGGCATAGGCGCCATCATCGTTCAACTGCTCATTCAGTGTGCCGGAGAGAATAACCCAGTCAAAGCTCTGCCCGGTAAAACTCATATCAAACAGGTCACCTTCAAAAAACTGCACATCAGCATGATGTTTCCCCGCCTCGGCCAGCAGGTCGGGTGAAAGATCAACGCCGGCATAGTCAATCCGGCCATACCGTTTTTCGAACCACTCCTTGAAATCACCGAAGCCGCAACCGACATCGAGCACCGAATCACCGGATTTGATGCCAATCTCAGCAAGGATGCTGAACCGGGTTTCCTGAATCCCGCGACTGCTCCAGTAGAGGGCGTTGGGGTGATAGCCAAAGCGTGTCAGGCTATCCCGGTGCCGGTCAACGATACGTTTACGCTGCTCTTTTTTCATCTGTTGAGAACTTTAATTGATCTGATTACAGCTGTCTGTCTGTCATTTTACTGTGCAACCAGCTGCCATCAATTATAGTCCGGGCATGATTCCCTACAGGCTGATCGACAGCGCCACCGAACACGGTACCACGCTAAAGCTTTATCAACGCGGCAGAGACTTCGCCATTCGTGTAGACAAGGTTGGTGAGCTGATGAACACCAGCCAGCACAACTCTGAAGAGGTGCTGGCCAGGCTTGCCTGTGAGCATGTTGCCGGCATTGAGAATCCCCGCCTTCTGATCGGCGGTCTCGGTCTGGGTTACACCCTGGCTGAGGCGCTTACCCATACCGGCCCCGATGCAACCATTGTGGTCTCCGAGCTTATGCCTTCAGTCGTCCGCTGGAATCGTAAATACCTCGGTACCGCCGCTGGATTCCCGCTGCTGGATGAACGGGTTGAAGTGCTTGAACAGGATGTCGGCAAAGTGATGAAAGAAAACAGCAACAGCTTCGATGCCATCATGCTCGATGTCGATAACGGCCCGGATGGTTTTACCCGTGATGACAATGATGCACTTTACGGGTTAAAAGGCCTGAACAATGCTTACAATGCACTTAAACCCGGCGGTGTACTGACCGTCTGGTCTGCCTTCAGGGACGTAGCATTCACCCAGCGCATGCTGAAGGTCGGTTTCAGGGTGAAAGAGGAGCGTGTGCGGGCTCGCTCTGCAAGACGCGGCAGTAAACACAACATCTGGATCGGCATTCGATAATTCTGCATGGCTCCTTCCGGCGGCCGGTTCAAACAGACGTTCGCACTCAATCATATTTTGAGCTAAAATCGAGTGATGTTCTTTCGTGCGGTTTCCCTTTCTGTTTTCGTTGTGATGCTGACCCCTTTTGCCTATGCCATTGAGGTGGATGAACTGATCCACCATATTGACCGGTTATGGCGAGGCGATACCTCGCAGGCAATGATGACGATGACAGTAAAAACCCAGCGTTACGAACGGGCCATGTCCATGGAAGCCTGGTCCCGCGGCAAGGATTACTCGCTGGTGGTGATTCGCGAGCCGGTCAAGGATCGCGGCATTGCTACCCTTAAAGCTGACGAAAATATCTGGAACTACCTGCCCAAAATCAACCGTGTCACCAAGGTGCCTTCGAGCATGATGTCCGGCTCCTGGATGGGCAGCCACTTCACCAATGATGATCTGGTCAAAGAGAGCACCTTTGAAGATGATTTTGATGCGACCATCACATTCGAGGGTGAACGGGATGGACAAGCCGTTTATGAGCTTACCTTCCTGCCCAGGCCTGATGCTCCGGTAGTATGGGGCAAGGTAGTCATGATGATCGAACAGAAGTCGCTGGCACCCTATAAATCACTGTATTATGACGAAGAAGGTCTGCTGGTTCGCACCATGACGTTTGATCAGTTTCAGAAGATTGATGACAGAACCATCCCCATGCGCCTGACCCTGCAACCGGAAGATAAACCGGAAGAGTCAACCATGATTGTTTATCAGAATATCGCCTTCGGAGTACCGCTGGAGGAGACTTTCTTCTCCCTGCAGACACTGAAGCAGCGGCGTTAGTTGCCGATGATGCTGCAGCCGGACAGTGCCTCGGAAAGCAGTCGCCTACCCATGCTGCTCTTTATCGGCTGGCGTAATATCTGGCGCAACCCGATTCGCAGTGCCCTGACCATTGGAGCATTGGCTGGCGGTCTGGTGATGGTGATTCTCTACTCGGCGATAATGGAGGGGTTGTCACGGCAGATGGTGCAGTTTGCCACCGAGATATCCACCGGCCATATCCAGCTGCACCGGCAGGCATTTATCGATGATCAGGATCTCTATGCGACAATGCCGTGGTCGTACATGGAGAAGATCGAACATGCGTTTTCCGCCATCCATATAGCCCCGCGCCTCTATGCCGCAGGCCTTGCCAGTTCGGCCGATCACTCTACCGGTGTACTGATCAAAGCGGTTGATCCCAAGCGTGAAACAGCTGTCACCAGGATGCTCAGGCATGTGCGCTTCGGCGAGCTGGATCTGGGTGTGGCCGACACCACTGAAAGCGGGCTGACCCGCTACAATCTGGTGATCGGGGCACAGCTGGCCAAAAATATGAAGGTGGCGCCCGGTGGCGAGCTGGTACTGGTCACTCAGGCCGCCGATGGCAGCATCGGCAATGCACTTTACCGTATCGCGGCCGTACTTAAACCGCTGGAACCCAACTTTGACCGGATGGGTGTGTTGATGTCCATCGAGGCTTATCAGCAATTGATGTATGTGGAGAACGGGTTCCATGAACTGGCGATCAAAGTTGATGACACGGATGGCATAGCCTCGGTTCAATCGCGACTTGATGGGATGCTCAAGGGATTGCAAACCACACAGCCGCTGGATGAGCTCGGCGGTGCTCCGGTGGTGCGCAACTGGCGCCAGCTGACACCGGCCATTGCCGATATGCTGGAGATGAGCGGCACCATTATTCTGATTATCGGCGTCATCGTCATCTCACTGGCATCGATGGGGATGCTCAACACCATGCTGATGGCGGTACATGAGCGTACGCACGAGTTCGGCATTTTGTTATCCATCGGAATGAAACGGCGCTGGCTGCTGTTGATGGTTCTGTTTGAGTCATTCTTCCTGGCGCTGGTGGCGGCCTTGGCCGGCTCACTGATCGGCAGCGTCATTTCAGTCTATTTCGAGGAGCACGGTATCGACTTCAGCGGATATATGCCCGACGGCTACGACTGGGCCGGGATTGTTTTCGAGCCGGTCATGAAAGGCTATCTCGATCCTGTGCATGTGGTAAATGCCTCGATCCTGATGATCATCATCACCATGATCGCCTCGCTGATTCCGGCATGGCGTGTCGTACGCCTGAAACCTGCCGAGGTGATACGGTGAGCAGGCAGCACAGCCATCTGCCGCTGGCCATGCTTTTCATGCTGGCATGGCGCAACCTCTGGCGTCATCGCCGGCGAACGCTGATTACCCTGAGTTCAATTGCCATCGGTTTCGGTATGGCGGTGCTTTTTATCGGCATCGGTGACGGCAGCCATAACTGGATGATCCGCAACGCCATCAAGCTCGGCGAAGGCCATATCACCGTGCAGCCGCGCGGTTATCTCGAGGCTCCCGCCAACCACAAATTCCTCAGGGATGGGAAATCTGTCGAGGCAAAAATCAAAGCGCTCCATCCAACAGGAACCATCGAGCCGCGTATCTCGCTGCAGGTGCTTGCCAGCACGGCCAGCAACGCTGTCGGTGCCGGGCTTGAAGGGATCAGGATCAATGGCGACCAGCGCAGCACCATGCTGAAGCCGAAGCTAATTGATGGCGCATGGATTGAGCAGGGTGACCTGCGCGGTATCCTTATCGGAGACGGCATGGCGCGTAAGCTCAAGGCCAGAATCGGCAGCAAGGTTGTGGTCATGGCCGGTAAGCAGGGGGGCGATTCAGAGGCGCAGCTGGGCCGGGTTCGCGGCATCTTCGACTCCCGTGTGGATGAGCTGGATGATTATCTGGTTGTCAGCGACATCGGTTTTGCCAGACAGTTTCTGGAGGTCGAGGGCACGATTTCAGATGGGGAGACCGGCAGCGAACCGGTTACGCGCTTTGCCCTCTTTCTCGATGATCCGGACAGCATGTCCATGTGGAAAGCGAGACTTAAATCGGCGGTGGATGGGGATGGTATCGTCGTGCTGGACTGGCAGGAGATGATGCCACAGCTGGTGCAGTTCATTATTATCGATGATGCCGGCAACTACATTTTTCTGGTGCTGATCCTGATCATGGTGGTGTTCGGCATTGTTAATACGGTGCTGATGAGCGTGCTGGAGCGTACCCGTGAATTCGGCCTGCTGCGGGCACTGGGCATCAGCCGCTATCATCTGCTGGCACTGGTCTTCTGCGAATCGCTGCTGCTGAGCTTTATGGCCGTGGGGGTGGGCTGGATCGTTGGCGGCGGCACGCATCTCTGGTTTTCTCATTTCGGTATTGACATGGCATCATTGATGAGCGAAGGCACTCAGATGATGGGAACGTTCATGGATCCTGTGATCTATACCGAGCTCTCATGGGGGCGCGTGTTTGAACTGACCGCCATCATTTTCGCAGCCACTCTGGCCAGCGGCATCTATCCCGCCATCAAGGCGGCGCGGGTGCTGCCGGTGGAGGCGCTGCGCACATGAGCAGGAATCGGAAGGAGCAATGACGATGGCACTACTGACACTGCAAGGCATCAGCAAGCTCTACCAACAGGGCGAGACGCAGGTGCAGGCGCTGCACACCATCAATCTGGAGGTGAAGGAGGGCGAGTTTGCCGCCCTGGTCGGCCCCTCCGGTTCGGGTAAGACGACACTATTAAACATTATGGGCGGTCTTGATGCACCCAGTCAGGGGACCACGCATCTCAACGGTACCGATATCGCCGGTCTGCAGGAGGCCGAGCTGTCCGACTTCCGCCTCTTCCAGCTCGGCTTCATCTTTCAGGCTTACAATCTGGTACCGGTGTTGAGTGCACTGGAAAATGTCGAACTGGTGATGGTACTGCAGGGTCGGCATGCAGGTGAACGTCGTGAGCGTGCCGAACATTATCTGCAACTGGTCG
>JAIPJD010000044.1 GCA_021734365.1 Mariprofundaceae bacterium
AGTTAATTGCTCAGGAAAAGGCATTGCAACGCCTTATTGCAGGGCTGGGTGAAGCGTTGCGGAGCAGTGACAAGTCAGCAAATTCGCTTCCGGTAAGGAAGCTGAAAGGTAAGTTGCCCTGGCCGTTAAAGGGAAAGGTCGTGGCGCGCTATAACTCGCTTCCCGTCGTTGGCAGGCCACGATTGACAGGGGTTCAGATGGTACCGCGTTCCAAAAAAGGAAAAGATCGTCAGGTTAAAGCGATCGGGAGTGGCCAGGTGCGTTATTCGGACTGGTTTGGTGGTTATGGCCTGATGATGATCGTTGATCATGGGGATGGCTTAATCTCTGTCTATGCCCATAATGATGCGCTCTATTTGCAGATGGGGGAATGGGTGGAAGAGGGGGAGGCGCTGGCTGAGGCCGGGAGTACAGGCTGGATTGAGGATGTACGGCTTTATTTTGAGGTTAGAGACAAGGGCGAGCCGGTGAATCCGGTAGACTGGTGTCGAAAGTGATATCAGGAAGGAGAAGGATATGAGTTTGAAGACAACACGTTTTATACTGGTTGCCGGAATGGCGGCAGTATTTGGAGCCGCGGTGGTGGCCTGGAATCCTGCGGGCGGGTACCAACAGGCGACAGCAGCTACAGATTACAAACAGCTGGATAAATTTTCTCAGGTGATGGATGCCGTTCGCCGTTCTTATGTGGAAGAGGTGACGGATGAGAAGCTGATCGAGGGCGCACTAAGCGGCATGCTCTCCAATCTTGACCCCCACTCAACCTATCTGAACAAAGAGATGTTCAAACAGATGCAGGTAGATACCCGTGGTGAGTTTGGAGGTCTGGGTATTGAGATTACGGCAGATGAAGGCGGGATTCGGGTGATTTCTCCCATTGAGGATACGCCTGCAGACCGTGCAGGTATTCAGGCTGGCGATCTGATTATTAAAATTGGGAGTCAGCTGGCCAAGGATATCGCTTTGCCTGAAGCGGTTAAATTGATGCGTGGAAAACCGGGAACATCTGTTCACCTGACCATTTTCCGTGAAACAGTAATGCAGCCGATCGAGATAAAAATTGTCCGTGCTGTGATCCAGGTAAAGTCGGTAAAGAGTGATCTGTTGGCTCCCGGTTATCTCTACCTTCGAATTGCACAGTTTCAGGAGAAGACCACGGAACAGGTGAAGGATCAGCTGGCTGAGCTCCGGAAGCGTTCCGGAGGCAGTTTTCATGGTGCCGTGCTGGATCTGCGGAACAACCCCGGCGGACTGCTCGATCAGGCAGTGGAGGTCTCCGACCTTTTTCTGAATGATGGCGGCATCGTGAGTACCAAGTCACGGGTTGGCAGAAGTATGTCGTTCGAGGCGGAAAAGGGAGATCTTCTTAATGGTACGCCGCTGGTTGTGTTGATCAATAATGGTTCCGCCTCGGCGTCTGAAATTGTCAGCGGTGCCCTGCAGGATAACAGGCGGGCAGTTCTTATGGGAACCAAGAGCTTCGGTAAAGGTTCGGTACAGAGAATTGTACCGCTCAATGATGGAACTGCATTTAAACTGACGACTTCGCTCTACTATACTCCGAGTGGCCGTTCAATTCAGGCAACAGGGATTGAGCCTGATATCGAAGTACAACAGGTGGCCATCAGGGTGGAGGAGCAGAGCAGAGGTATCTCGATTTCAGAGCGTGATCTGAAGGGACATCTTGAGAACGGCAATGGCAAAAAGGGTGCGGCAAAACCATCCGAGGATGAGGCAAGCGTAAAGATGCAGGAGCGTTTGGGCAAAGATGTTCAGCTACAGCGGGCTTTTGATCTTTTGAAGGGGCTCAATGCTATTCAATCCAAAGGGTAATAAGACCTTCGAGGTCTGTTAATACTGATTTTGATTGAAGCGCTGCAGTTCTAAATGAGTCGTCGTCCGAACAGAGTTCCTTACTGGCTGCAGACTGTGCTGATTTTTGTGCTGCTGTTGCTGATTGTTGTTGTGTTGTTACCTGCTGATAAGGCACCGGAAGAGCCGGAGACGTTGGTGCCTGCCAGGCTGTCTGATCAACACGTCAGTCGGCAGAGCAGCGTACTTTATGAAGAGTTTCAGGAAGCCCCAATAAGGCCGTTGACGGAAACCCTGCCAATCCCCCCTGTCACTCCTGCAGGAACCGGCATTGCGTTGATTATAGATGATGTTGGCTATGATCTGAATGCTCTGAAAAGGGTGCTTGCGCTACCATTTCGTGTGGCTGTTTCTATTCTTCCCGATGCCCCCCATGCAGAAGAAGCTGCAAGGATGGCCTATAAGGCTGGCAGCATAGTGATGCTGCATTTGCCAATGGAGCCATCCAATCCAAAGTATCGTGCCCGAATGGATGGTTCTTTTCTGAAAGCAGGAATGGATGAGAATCAGATTCATGATCATTTTGTCCAGGCACTGGACCGTGTACCGCATGTAACGGGTATGAACAATCATATGGGGTCGCTGCTAACCACGCTGGAGGAGCCCATGCGGTGGGTGATGGAAATTTGTAAAGATCGGGGGCTCTTTTTTATCGATTCAAAAACCGCACACAACTCCGTGGCTGCCAATATTGCAGCAGAGATGGGGGTTGCATGGGCATCACGTCGAATCTTTCTGGATCATACAGTTGATGATGAAGATCTTCGTCTGGCGTGGAAATCGGCCTTGAAGTGTGCGAAGCGTAAAGGTTCGTGTATTGTCATTGCTCACCCGCATGTGGAGACGCTGAATTTTCTTGAGCAGCGGGTATCAGAGGATGAGCGAACCTTTATTCAACCTCTGACCACACTGTTGCATTCAGGAGGAGCCTCATGATTGGTGCCTTACGTCGTAATCTAATAGCCGGTCTGGCGGTTTCACTGCCGATTCTGGTGACGTTCGTTATTATTCGCTGGCTGATCGAACTTGCAGACAGTGCCCTGGCACTGCTGCCTCCACAGCTTCAGCCGGATGCTCTTTTTGGAAGCCACATTCCCGGAATCGGCGTTGTACTGGCACTGATTGTGCTCATATTGATTGGAGCGTTGACGACCAATATGGTGGGGAACCATTTGATGCGGTGGGTGGACACGCTGCTTGCCAGGGTTCCTGTTGTCAGGTCTATTTATGGTGCCATGAGGCAGTTGATGGATGCTGTGTTGGGAAAGGGTGGCAGGGCCTTCCGACAGGTTGTTCTGGTCTCTTTCCCCCAGGATGGGCAGTGGACCATTGGTTTTGTGACCGGAGAAACCTCTCTTCCTGTTCCCGGCGAGTCACCGAAAGTGGCCGTATTTGTAGCAACAACACCTAACCCCACATCCGGCTGGCTGCTGTTTGTCAGTGAGTCGGAATTGATTCCACTGGATATAAGTGTGGAAGAGGGGATGAAAGTGGTGGTCTCCGGTGGCATGCTGGGTCCAAAAGGAGATGAACCGGTCAATGGAGCGAGTAAACGTTGAGAAGGTTACGCCGTGTGGCAAGCACCGTGTGGCTGCTGGTTTTCGTAACTCTTATTGCGTTCCCGGCAACAGCGGAAGAAGCTCACCTTCAGGCCAGGGCCAATATTGAAAATGGACGTATTGATCCGGCACTTGAGCAGCTTAAGGGAGCAGTGAGGCGGGAGGTAAACGACTATCAGGCCTGGTTTCTGTTGGGTGTAGCCTATACACGCGGGCAGCAGTTTCATCAGGCCATGGAGTCATTTCGTCGGGTTATTGAGATTAAGCCGAAGCTGGCTGAACCACATTATAACCTTGCTGTTATTTATAATGAGCTGGGGGATTACCGGGCGGCTATCAATGAGCTGGAGAAATCGCTGATCAAGAAGCCCGGCGATGCGATTGCTGAAGAGAATCTGGCTGATCTCTATCTGAAGCTGGCACTTAAAAATTACCGGAGCGCATTGAACAGAGCTCCCAGCCAGGCACTTGAGGAGCGTTATATGCGCCTGCTTAAGGTGCGTGATCCACAGAACTCACCTGATCTTGCAGAGAAGCGTGCGCTGGCAACGATCCCGGCGGCTATAACAAAGCCCGTGAAAGAAAACATGGCTGTTGCCGAAGCTGAAGAAAATCAGGCAACTGCTCCAATTCAGCCACCAGCAGTGGAAGAGAAGATTCGGCAAGCTATCGAAGTGTGGAGGAGGGCGTGGTCTGAACAGGATACTGAGCTCTATTTTTCGATGTATGCCAGCGATTTCAGGTTGCCAGAGCGTTTCGCATCTATCGAACAGTGGCGCCAGTATAAGCAGTGGGCAATCGGTTCAAAGAGCTATCTTCATGTTGAATTAAATGATCTGAAAATAACTGTTGATCTGTCAGGAAAGAGGGCGAGCATAGACTTTTTTCAAAAGTTCCGTTCAAACAGCTACAATGGCGACGGTTTTAAACGATTGGAGATGAAATTGTATAATGGCGAATGGAAAATTGTGAGTGAGGTTTCTGTTTCATGATTAACTGTTTTATCGGGGCCCTGCTGCTTCTGGCTGGCTCGACTATAGCGATTGCTGAAGAGGGCCAGTTGCCAGTGGATCAGCGAGCCATGATGGCATTGGATTCCGGGGAGTCGGATGCTGTTAAAGCTCTACCCGTACTCGAGCAGCAAGTTCTAAAAGCAACCCTGGCTCTGAAAGGCGGCGCCCCTGATCGGGCACTGGACTACCTGAAAAATGAGAAATCAGATAGCGATCCCCTGATTGCACTGCTGGAGGCTGAGGCACACAGGCAGTCCGCAGTACTGGCCGTTGCAAGGGCCGGCACCTATGCGCGCGGGCTGCAGGATGAAAAAGAGAATCTTAAGAACGCAGACCTTTCCCCGGGTCTTGGAGAAGCCGATGTCCGCCTGAATGCTTTTCTTGATCAACTTGATGGTGTCTACGGTAGTCCACTACACCTGTTGCAGTTGGGCGCAGATATCAAGAGTGTTTTTCTGGTTGATAAGGCCCGTTCCAGAATGTTTGTTTACGAGCGTGGCAGCAGTGGTGAATTTGAACGTGTTGCAGATGAATATGTTGTCACCGGCGCCAAAGGTGGTGACAAACAGAAGCGCGGGGATGCCCGGACACCCAATGGTGTCTATCGTTTTGTGGAGCGGCTGGACGACCATAAACTGGAGGCCCGTTATGGGCCGGTCGCATTTCCGATCGACTACCCTAATGAACTGGATAAGTTGCATCATAAAAATGGCCACGGTATCTGGATGCACGGCTATCCGGTTGGTGTTGGGAGACGCCCGCCACAGGATACCCGTGGCTGTTTTGCCCTGCCAAATGATCGTCTTCTGGCGATGGCAGAGCATGTATATCTGAAGCAGAGCTGGGTCATTGTTGGCGAGAATTTTGTCTTTGACCAGAAAGAGAGGCAGAGCGCACTGTCGAGTTCAGTCAAGTCCGTCCTGTATCAGTGGCAGCACTCCTGGAGTGCATTGGATACGGAGGCCTACCTGAGTCATTATCATGATGCATTCCGATCAGGAAAACATGATCTGGCAGCCTGGAAACGTTATAAACGGCGTGTTAACAGCGGCAAATCATTCATTGATGTTTCGATATCAGATCTCAGCCTTATTCATGATCCGAGCAGCTGGGAAGAAGGTGAAATGGTTGTTGCAGAGTTTAATCAGCACTATCGCTCAAGCAACTATCAGGATGTTACCCGTAAGCGCATCTATCTCGCACGGACCGGAAGTGATCAGGCGTGGCAGATATTGATTGAGGAGAGCCTCACTCCGTGACCGGTTCGAAGGGGAAGGAGGGAAGCAGCAAGACGAAGGGCGCTGTAAAAGACCTCTCCAATCGGCGCATGCAGCAACTGGCTGATGAGAATCATGAGTTGCGGGAGTACGTTGCCGATGTGATGAAGAGACTTCGTGAAAACGAGCGACTCTTTGCCCGTCTCTTTGAGCTGGAGTCAAAAGTTCTCTCGTCTACTGATTCGGAAGACCTCTGTTTTACCCTGCTGCGAGGCCTTCGCTCCGGTTTCTCTCTCGACATGGTTCGGTTCTGGCTGGATCGCTCCAGCTTTATGGGGAACTGTCAAATGGACGGTCTTTCCGAGCGCGATCTGGTCTGGGTTGAAAAGGGTGAGATTGCCAATATAGGGTTGGTTGGCCGTCAGGTTTGCCTGATACACCTTACACCAAAAAAAGGCTTTGACTGGCTGGAGAAACAGGATGAGCACCTGGCTTCACTGGCACTGCTTATCCTTGGCAGTCCGGAGAAACCCTTTGGAGTACTGGGCCTCGGGTCCGTTGATGCGGACAGGTTTGATCCGGGCCAAAGCATAGATTTTCTGCAGCATCTGGCACAGGTCATTGGATTAAGTCTTGAGAACGCTGTGGCGCGTGAACGGCTGGCCCGCCATGCCATTACAGACTCACTGACAGGCACACATAATCGCCGCTTCCTGCAGCCGCACAGCCATCAACCGCTATCTCAATGGTTTGGAAAGGATATCCCGGTGGCCTGTCTCTATTTTGATATTGATGATTTCCGGGCGATGAATGAGCGGATGGGGGCCGATGGTGGCGACGATCTGCTGACCGCGATTGCGGCCAAGGCGCGCAGCTTTGTTCGGTCAAGGGATCCGTTGATTCGCATGGGCGGCGATGAGTTTGTTCTTCTGCTTCCTGGTTGTGGCAGGGAGAAGGCTGGTGAGATTGCCGGGCGTATTGTTCATGGTTGCAGCGAGATAGAGATACAGGGTGAGAAGCCAAGTGTTAGCATGGGTGTGGCCCTTTCAGCAGCAGAGAAAGATCTCTCTGTGAAGCAGCTGGTGGAGCAGGCTGACCAGGCGATGTATGTGGCCAAGGCGCTGAGTGGCTCCCGCTTCGAATTTGCAGAAGATGGTCAGGGCAAATCATAAGATAATGATCAGTGAGCATCCTGCCATTGATCATTATCACCAAAGAAAATGCGGGTAACTGAGGCGATCGCACGCCACCTTAAACAGCTCGCTGATGTCCAGCAGGTGTCAGTACACACCGTTTCCAACTACAGAAGAGATTTGACCCGCTTTGTCGAACATTGCGGGGATATTCCGGTTACGGATATCTCCAGAGATGTCGTACAGGACTGGATGGTTGCCGGCTACGGGCAGGGGCTCTCACCGGTAACGTTGGCCAGAAGGCTCTCTGCGCTGAGAGGGTTGCTCGATATGGCGATGCAGTCAGGCTGGTGTGAAAAGAATGTGGCAGCTGGCATTCGTCCTCCCAAACAGCCGAAAAGGCTGCCGCGCACACTTCCTCCCGAGCAGACCAGGCAGATGATGCACGCTACGGACTCCTCATCTGAGGAGCGCGATCTTGCTCTGTTTGCGGTGATGTATGGCTGTGGCCTGCGTGTCTCTGAGGCGGTCGGACTTAACCTTCACGATATCAGCATGGAAAGTGCTGAGCTTCGTGTGTTCGGTAAGGGCAGGAAAGAGCGGGTCGTTCCGATCCCGGAGGGGGTACTGCGGTTACTTCAAAATTACCTGAATGAGCGTGCGATGAGTGCAACAGGTGAGAAAGCGGTGTTTCTGAACCAGCGTGGTGGCAGGCTCACTGCGCGCAGTGTGCAGCGGATGGTGAAGAAACGGGCGCTGGAGACGGGTGCGGACATGTCGGTAACACCGCACAGATTGCGCCACTCCTTTGCCACACATCTGCTGGCTGGCGGTGTTGACCTGCGTGCCATTCAGGAACTTCTGGGGCACTCATCGCTGGGAACCACTGAGCGTTATACCCATCTTGATATGGCAAAGCTGACCGAGGTTTATGATGCCGCACATCCAAGGGCAAAACGTAAATCCTGATTGCTGCAAACATCCACTTTTAACCGACAGCGGGCTGTTATTACCTAACGAAGCCTGCCCGCATGTGGTTGAAAATAAAGTGGAAAATAACGCCAGGCCCAGAGCCCGAAAAAGATCACCCAGATCATGCCGGAGACATGGATGCCCGTCTGAGCCACCTCTACGGTATCACTCAAAAGACCGCTGATCACCCGTGTGGCCGGCACCACATGGAAGCCAAAGAACAGTATATTTGTATAGGTATCGGTCATTACCGGAAGGCCGGCATGACCCAGTGTTACACGTGTTGTCATCCCAAGAATCAGGGTGCCGAAGCCACCTACAACCAATGCATGCAGAGCAGCCTGCTCTATGTACAACCAGCGTTCATCTGCAAGCCATTCCGTAAAGCTCGTTCCTGCTGACAGAAGAAAAGCGAATGGAAACCAGAACAGGGACCAGTGCAGGATAGACTGGATGTATAACGGCTTGCGGTGCCAGATCTTCCATTGCCAGAGCTGGTATCCCACGGTCAGAAACAGGCCAAGATCGGCGAGCCAGTAGTATGTAAACATCTCCATGGCCATCAGCAGCATGTGGAGCAGGGAAAAGAAAAATACCAGAGGCAGGCCGTACCGGGCGCGTGTCACTTCACGGCCGCTGCGGGCAGTAAACATTGGCACCATACGGTAGATAACGGCGTAGATAGTGGGCAGTAGGAAGCCGTACAGGCCGATAGCCTCTGCAACGCGTCCGGATAAACTATTGCCGGTTAGTGAAAAATGGGCCAGCACCAGCATGCCGATGAGGCCGAAAACCGTGCCGGCCAGCATGAAGAGTGTCGTACGTTTATGAGGGTATGTAGAATGAAGCAGAATACGCAGAAGCTGGTAGACAGTGGCAATAAACCCAAGAGCGGCGACAGACACGCCGATCTGAACCCATATTTCACCCGCATACAGTCCGATGGTGAAGAGTACGGCCCCGGAGAAATACAACAGAAACAGCGGGATAAAAGTATGTGGCGGAATTGCAGAAACACTCATTAGCCGGGGAAAAACCGTAAGAAGAAAGCCGAAAAAATAGAAAGGGAAAAAGAAATAGATCATTTGCATCATATGAATCTGCGCCTGCGCGGCAGCCCATGTATAAGGCAGGAGACCCTGCAGGTGCAGCACCCACAGAGTGATGGAGACAAGGGCGAAGATAATGCCACCGGAAAAAAATGATCGGTGCACGTCGGAAAATAACGTCAGCATGGTCTGGTTAATGCGTCCCTTTTATTTGTAAGTATGATGTTCTTCAGTCTGGTCAGCCCGGCACCCCATGGAAGCGGTTGCGTGTTCGGCCTGCATTGATGCATGTCAATCCACATAAAGTTTAGCGGATTAGCTTTAGCAACCATTGCACCTGTTTCTTCGCCAAAGTATTTGCTTGCGATGGACAGTGCCATATCAATGGATGTGAGTCATTTTGGCGCGTTCCAAATAGTGGCTGGCAGGGTTTGAAGGGGTTAAGACGAACTTCAGATTATCCTTGAAGGGCGCATATGGTGATGGGAAAAAGGTACAGACACACTCACCGGAGAGCTGTAGAATTTACTAAGAGAAAACAGCGCCTGTTCGGCTGCAGCCTCTTCTGATATTGATGTGTTCAGAACTTTGAGCCAAAGGGGTGAAATGATTTCAATGATGCGTGTAAGTGCCCTCTTTTTGCTCTGCTGGGGATTTTGCCTGAGCGCTCTGGCGGATGAGCAGCGATATCAGGGCGTATGCGACGCTTCGGCAGCCGCAATTATTGATGATTCGCATTTTATTGTCGGCAATGATGGAGATGAGATTCTTTCGCTGTATACCACTGATGGCACGACCATGAGAGCCATTCAGGAGTTTGATTTTTCCTCCTATCTGCGTGGCAACCCCGGCCACGAAAGTGATATTGAAGATGCAACCCGTTCGGGAGATCGTATTTACTGGATCACCTCTCATGGCAGAAGTAAAAAAGGGAAGCTACGCAACAACAGGTATCGTCTGTTTGCCACGGATATTGCGGGAGCTCCACCCAGACTTCAATTGCAGTGGAGCGGCAGTTATGACCGTCTGGTTCAGGATATGCTGGATGTGCAGACCTGGAATGATGACAGCGTGGTAACACGGGAAACGATTGACCTGATTGCACAGACCACACAGCTGGATGAAGAAACAGTTGATGACCTTGGGCCAAAAAAAACAGGCCTGAATATTGAGGCACTGGCGGCACTTCCGAATCAGGGCGGGCTGCTGATTGGCTTTCGTAATCCGCTTGCAGATGGCAGAGCGCTGGTTGTGCATCTGAAGAACCCTGATGCGCTGTTATTAAACAATGGGGGCAGGGCAAGTTTCTCCAAGCCTGCACAGATTGATCTGGATGGCCTGGGGATGCGATCCATGTCGTATGACCCGGCCAGGAAAGCCTTCTTCATTATAGCCGGACCCCAAAAAAATAAAGGGCCTTACAAGCTGTTCAGGTGGAATGGTATGCATGATCCATCTCCCGTTTTCATCAGGAATTTACTGTCTGCGAAGCGCTCTTATCCGGAAGCACTGTTAATCCACGGGCAGCTGGCTCAGGTGTTATATGATGAGGGCGGGCGGCATATCAGCAAACGCAGATGTAAAACCGTCAATAAAGATAAGAGGGGTTTCAGTGAGCAGTGGTTTAACCTGGATCCTGTTGTCGGCAAGCAACAGAAATAGGGCGTCTTTTTAGCGATTTCTTAAGCCGCCAGAGGGCAATCTACAGGGAGGTTGAATCCGCGGAAACAATCCCCGTACTTTCCAGCAGACCACGGATGCGGGATTTTACACCCTTAACCTCCTCCTCAAGCCGGCGTTCATGTGAGCAGTCGGTTAGCAGAATGGCGATTCGAGCCAGATGCTCACTGGATGAGAGGGCAATAGCCCGCATGCGCAGTGTGACTTTTTTCCCATCCAGAGCGCTGAAGGTGAGCTCTTCCACCTTCTCCTTTTCTGCATCAACGCTCATCAATGAGCAGATGCCGGTCTCCTGACAGTCTTTGGCGCAGGAGGCTCCCGGAAACAGGTCGGGACAGAGCTGGTCAATAATATCTTCTTTGACATTAAAATCTTCTTTGTGCGAGATCATGTGCAATGCAGCCTGATTGATCGTAACGATATGCCGATTCTCATCCAGAAAGAGAATACCCTCTTCCAAGTTGTCGACAACGAAAGCAAGATCTGGTGTTGATATCAAGTTCATCTCTGGTTGTTCCTCATCAGTGTCCGGGCCATGTTTCTGCCTGACGCAGGGTTTGCGGGGCGGGAGAAGCTAATCACCGCTGCCGCAGCACGCAAGCTACCGTGGCGTGACAACGGAAGTTATGTGTTCGCAATATAGCTGCTGATAGCCAGGACCAGCGTAACCGTCAGGCCGAACAGGAACACCCTGTACGCAAAGCTGAGCATTTTAAATTTCCTTAGCAGCATTTTGCTGATATTGCGGCTGTCCAGTGCCATGGTTCTGTAAAGGAAATTCTGATCCTTCAGCATCTCTTCGGTAACCTGAAGGTAGTCATCCTCACTCATATTGGCAGCGGTGCCGAAAAAGAGAATATTTGCGTCCGGTTTCATATCCCTGACATCCTGCATGCTTATCTCTTTGTCAGGCACCCTCGGGTAGGCCGCCAGTACAGAATAGAAAATACTGACAACACTTGTCAGCATAAATGAGAATGATGGCAGCACCAGCCACGGTGTCTGGTTGTAGGTATTGCCTATTGATGCCATAAGGACGGAGAGGATAAAGCCGTTAACGGTAATCATGATACTGGCTTTGTTGTCGGCAAAGGCAATCAGCTGGTAATTGGCGCGTGAGCCATTGCGAAACATGGTTTCTATGCCGCGGCCTGACCCCAGCAGTTCCTGCTTCCCGGACATTTTTTTTCTCAGCTTTTCAAGTTTTTTAACCTGTTTGGAGTGCCTGGCTTCCAAATCTGAAGATGACTGCTCAGCAGCCACATCCGCTGCCCCGGTTTCATTTGGTGAAAGCTCATTTTCCATCGTATCTACCACCGTTTATATTCCAACTGGTAATCAGAATCCATGTAGCATACAGCAGCCTTGATCTATATCATTTTTATCCCTGATGTCTCTGCTACATGATACAATAATCCGGAAGGATGCCGTTTTCACCACTATAGACCTTCCCTGCCCGGTTAACCCGGATTATCATCAGCAGAGGCTCTGGAAGCAGCCGGAATGTGTCAAATCAAGAGGTTCACATGTTAAACAGAATGACCGCAGTGTGTGTATTGGTTCTACTCTCGGGCACCATAATCAACTCTGCATGTTCGCAAGACATTAACAGATCCGGCTACACTTTTGATTATCCGGATCGTGTGTATAACCTGCCGAAATCACTGGCTGAAATCTCAGGACTGACGCTACTGGACAGATCTCATCTTGGTGCCATTCATGATGAAAAAGATGATCTGTTTGTCATTGATATTCGAACCGGCGAGGTCACAGACCGGCACGATATGGGGAGCAGGCGCGACTATGAAGGTGTTGAGAGGGTCGGTGATACGGTTTATGTGCTCTCCAGCAGTGGAACCATCTATGAAATCCGGGACTGGAAGAACAATAAGCAGATCACCGGCAAATACAAAACATGGCTGAACAGAGGGCATGATACAGAAGGACTGGCCTATGATGCTGCCAGTCATCGGCTGCTGATTGCCTGCAAGGAGTATCCCGGCAAGGGACTGAATGGCTACAGGGCCGTTTACGCTTTTGATCTTGAGCAGAAACAGCTGTTGCCTGAGCCGGCTTTTAAGATTGATCTCGCCCAGGCCGACACCGGTAAGAAAAAAGGCTGGGGACGCACGAAACAGATCAAACCGGCCGCACTGGCTGTTCACCCTCTGACACAGCAGCTGTTTATCATCTCATCGGTTAAGCGGCGCATGGTAGTCCTGAACAGTGACGGCACCCTGGCCGCCGTCCACAAGCTGCCTAAGGAATATTTTGCTCAGGCTGAAGGCATGGCCTTCCTGCCCAATGGCGATCTGTTTATTTCCAATGAAAGAGCAGGTAGAAAAACCGCTACACTGTTGAGGTTCAATTACAGAGTAGACTGATAATGCCGAAGTATCCTCTCTGTAACCTTTACCCCTAAGCAGTTTTCACCACGAAGGCATGACCCTTGGAAATTATTAACCACAAAGGCACTAAGACACAAAGTTAAAACAATATATAAAATTCTTTTCTTACTTCGTGCCTTTGTGGTTAATACTCTTTTTGCCTGAAGGCGAATCGCGCAGCGAGAGAAGCTCCCCTGGGGGGTTGTGGTTAAGGCTTTTTATCCCCGTTGGAGATTTGATTCGGGGTGGCAGTGGTTGTCGCTGAAACAGCAGCATTGTACCTGGATGGAGAATGTTGAAGTGTGGCCGGATGAGGCCAGGCCGCTGCTGACGGCAAATCAGTGCCGGAGGTAATAAAAAAAAGAGCTGGCCCGAAGGGCCAGCTCTTTTTTCTGTCTCAATATAACGTTTAGAACTTCATAGCCATCTGTGCCCATGCCCAGTTGCTGTCCAGGGTAGTGTTACCCGTTGTGCCGCCGTTAACAAGGCCGCCTTTGAAGTAGTGGCTGTAGCCCATTCTGAGGGTGGTGTTTGCAGCCAGCTTGTAGCTCAAGTCCAGGTCAATTTCAGAACCCAGATCCTTGTCTGTCAGAGCTGCCGTAGCTTTATCAGCCCGGAACATATGCCCGTGCGCCTGGAACCTGAGTTTCTCTGTTGCCTTGACCGAGCCTTTGAGTGCGAAGTCAATCAGGCCATGTGCCGGGTTGTTCAGGAACTTATCCATATGGCCATAGAACTTGTGGTTTGTGGCATACGGCGTAGTAAAGGTCTTGATCTTGCCATCCGCGGCGCCGTTGCTGTCACCGGAAAGGTAATCGACCCACAGTGCAATTTCGGCTCCGTTGGCGATGTCCAGCTTGGTGCTTACAGCACCAGTCAGCATGTAGGCACCAAAGTTGGTGGTAGTACTCTGCTTGCCGGATTGGTATGCACCGTCAAAGCGCAGACGGATATCACCGAAATGTTTATCAGCATACAGGCCGGTATAGAGCATGTTCAGTGCGTCAGGCACAAGATCCACAGCAAGATTACCGCTTCTGGTCGGATTAAGCGCATAATAGACATACGGTGTGATCCGGTCTTTACCGCCAAGCGACCACGTGGCACGAAGGCCGGAGAAGCTTGATTCAAAGGTATTAGCAGGGCCACCAATGGTGTTGCCCAATGTTGGATGCGAATCCGTTGCGGTTGTCTGGGCGAAGAAGGCGGTCAGACCGGTGCCTCCGATCTTGGTGTCGGCACGTACTGCATCAAAGGCCTGAGCCTGCTGAATCCAGCCGATGTTACCGATCAGACGGGCTTCATCAAAAACCATCTCCTGACGGCCGATCTTCAGGGCGACGCCACTGTCCATAACGTTCTTTACAGTAAAGAATGCCTGATGAAGATCCAGGTTACCCTGGAAGCCGGTACCTGACTGGGTGATGGATGGTGGTGCCCCGGTTGGAATTTCACCACCCCATGTGCGGACATCCTGAATCTGGATAAAAGCTGATACATCTTCATCGACGGTCGCTTTTACATTAACGCGTGTCTGCATGGTAGTGTGCGTTTTCTTTTGTCCTACAGCCATGCCCTGTATACCTTGATCAGCAAATTCAACGCGTGGTCTTAACGAACCACTGATGTCTACTTCTACTGCCTGGGCAACCTGGCTGCCGAGCACCGTTGCTGCGACAAGCAGTGGAAAAGATTTTAAAAGTCTTGTTTTGTTCATGTATTCCTCCCGAGATATCATCTCCGCAAGCATCCTGTTTATATTATCCTTCTATTAAAATAATCAGGTACATGGGCGAAGTGGCGGAATACTGACAACTTATTTGGGGGTATAACATTGATCCAAGTCAATCGAGTGGCTATATGATCAATAGCTGATCCGCCAGATAGCCACTATCAGGCCGGCAGGAACGCAGGCTGGCCCTGCTGAAAGCGGTTGCAGAGTAAAGGCCTGAGTCATTTCGCTGTTATTCCTGTGTATTAAACCGGATGTTCAATCAGGCAGGCATAATGGGGATAATATATAAGTAGCATGGCAGCGGATATTGCCCTTTCCAGGGGCATTCAATGGGAGCTGGCGGGCCATGCCGGAGCACCTTCCCGGGCTGAGGTCATGCAGGCCTGATGAGCGGTTTATGACCCCTTTCGGCCTGGATGGTGGCGCTCCTCAGGCGGCACCTGGATGCAGTTTATTTTATATTGGCTCTTGAAGAAAACCCTTGTTATATATAGTAAGTCACACTCAATAGATACGATGTACACATATCTGTTGTGGATATTTTGACATGTTTGACTTACATCAAGGAGTGGTGCGACATCATGTCACATAGTTTCCCTCTCACAACGTGCAGGTGGGTATTATGGGAGACGCAAGTTTTACAGAATATGTTACTAAGCACGTAACTTAAACGAGGAGGAAGATTAAGAATGATGAAATATTTAAAGTTGGTTATTACAGGCGTTGCGCTGGCCATAGCATTTATGCCAGTGACTTCTAGCACTGCTGATGCCGCCGGTATGAAGCGTGTTAAGCAGGTTTTGGTAGATCCACCGTATGTGCCCAAGCACACCAATGCTGCAAAAGGCGGCCCTGTGATCGTTGAAATCACATTGCCTATTAAAGAAGTAGAAAAGCAGCTTGATGCAGACACCTGGGTTCAGG
>JAIPJD010000045.1 GCA_021734365.1 Mariprofundaceae bacterium
GCTTGCTTCTTTTGGCATTACTGTTCGCGGCTGGGTGGATCAGATCGGCCCGATTCGGGTTGTTGTCGCCCGCTTTGACCTGGATGTGATCGGCAACAACCCGTTTTTCTGCCCCGATGCAGTTGCGGCCAAAGAGATGGCTCTGTTTATGGATGCCCTGCGTAAAGAGGGAGACTCTATTGGCGCCAGTGTTACGGTTGAAGCTCATGGCATGATTCCCGGGCTTGGTGAGCCGGTATTTGACCGGCTGGATGCAGATATTGCCAAGGGCATGATGTCAATTCCAGCCGTTAAAGGCATTGAAGTTGGAGATGGTTTCTCCTGCATTGAGGCGAAGGGTTCCCAATTTGGTGATGCGATGCGCAGAGAGGGCTTTACCAGCAATCATGCAGGTGGGGTTCTGGGTGGTATCTCCAATGGTGATACGATTCGTGCGCGCATGGCGCTTAAACCAACCTCATCGATTCTGAAGGCGCGCCCCACTGTAGATATTCATGGCAATGAAACGGAGATTATCACCAAAGGCCGGCATGACCCCTGTGTTGGTATTCGTGCGGTTCCGATTGCTGAAGCGATGCTGGCACTGGTGCTGGCCGATCATCTGCTGCGTCATCGTGCCAGCAGGATAGAATAAAGGTTCCTTATACTTTAGCGAACAGGCTCCAGCCACATGTCCGAATATCCTGATCGGGCTTTTAACTCTGCCAGTTTTGTTTGTGCATCCGCTTTTCTGACCCGGTTGCTGCTATAAAGGCGATACCATGTTCTGGCATCTACCGAGACTTTTTTGATGCCTGTCCGGATATGTTCTTTTGCCAATTTCTTCTGTGCAGCGGCGGCCTCTGCTTCCGACACGAATGATGCGATATTGATGATGAGCCTCTGCCCGTCAGTTACATCTGCCAGTATGTCTGAGCCGGATGCTGCAGCCGGGGCCACTGCTGCACCGGATAAGGCGCCCTGTATGCTGATTTTAGATTCCGGCTGCGGGGCTCCGGCAAAATCCTTTCCTTCGTCGTTGTCATCAGCTGCCCACTCATCATTTTTCCAGTCATCATCACCATTCATCTGCTTGTTAGCCGGCGGGTTTCCATCATAAACCAGATATTCACGATTCTGACGCCATGATTCACGGGTGAACATGTAAGGGTCCAGTGCCAGTTCATCACGCATATCCGAGGCCTCAAGCAGGCGTTCCCGCTGTTCGACATACTTGAGCAGAGCCAGTGGAATCGTGACATGAGGGGCGAGTACAAAAGATGCCCAGAAGAGACCATCTGTTGCAGTGGCTGTAACAAAGTCCGGCGTATTGCGTACGGAGTTAGGCCCCAAAAACGGGTAGATAATATAGGCACCTTGTGAAAAACCCCACACGCCCAGTGTCTGCCCCAAATCTTCGTTATGCTTTTCAAGGTGCAGCGGGGTAGCGACATCAATCAGGCCTGCCAGACCAACTGTGGAATTGATCAAAAAGCGAAGAATATCTTCAATTCCCTGAGTCCCTTTTCCTTGCAGGAAGTTGTTTAAAATCGTGTTTGGGTAAGTGAGATTGTCATAAAAGTTCGAGACGGCTTTACGCATCTTCGGATCAGTTGCAGATTGATAGCCTTGAGCGAGCGGCTTTAAGGCCGCCCGATCCAGAACTTCATTAAAGCTGTAGGTGGTGCGGTTCAGGCCTTCAACAGGGTCGTGATTGTTCTCCACGGTTGCACAGCCGGATAGAAACAGCAGTGCCAGCAGCATTATGGATGGCACGACTCTGTGACTGTGATTTATGGCGGACAGAAACATGGCGCGCATTATGGCGTGAACCTGGCTACGGGCAAGGGTTAGGAAATGTTTGATGGATGTCATCAATAGCCTGGGCCACTTCCCCGGAGAGGTCGACATCTACACTGGCTAAATTACAGTGAAGCTGTTGCATCGTGGTTGCACCAACGATGGTTGATGTCACAAATGGCCGAGAATGGACAAAACTTAATGCCATCTGTGCAGGATCAAGTCCGTGCTCACGGGCCAAAGTAACATAGGCTTTTGTGGCTTTTCTGCCCTGCTCTGTTGAGTAGCGCTGATAATGGGGAAATAGAGCGATCCTTCCTTTTTCGGGGTGCTCTCCACCAAGGTATTTTCCGGAAAGGGTACCAAAACCCAGGGGTGAGTAGGCCAGCAGACCAACCTTTTCACGATGTGAAATCTCCGCAAGACCAATTTCAAAGCTGCGATTAAGCAGGCTGTAAGGATTCTGAATAGAGACGATCCGGGGCAGATGCTTCTCTGTAGCACCATTCAGGTATTGAGTCATGCCCCAGGGGGTTTCATTAGAGATGCCGAGATGGCGAACTTTACCCTGCTGCACAAGTTCACCAAGTGCTGCAAGCGTCTCTTCAATGGGGGTGTCATGGTCATCGGCATGCTCTTCATAACCCAATTGGCCAAAACAGTTTGTTTTTCGCTCAGGCCAGTGAACCTGATAGAGATCGAGATAATCTGTCTGCAGCCGTTGCAGACTCCCTTCAACCGCACCAAAGATGTTTGCACGATCAAGCTTTGCCCCACCCCGCCTGATATGCGGGCACCATGCAGTGGGCCCGCACACTTTACTGGCGAGAATGAGCTCATTCCGCTTTCCGGTCTGTTTTAACCAGTTGCCGATAATGGTTTCGGTAGCGCCATAGGTTGAAGCTTCGGGTGGGATGGCATAAAGCTCTGCTGTGTCCACAAAGTTAACACCCTGTTCCAGTGCGTAATCAAGCTGTTCAAAGGCCTCGCTCTGACTGTTCTGGTTACCCCAGGTCATGGTTCCGAGGCAGATTTCACTGACCTCAATACCACTATTGGCTAACGGGCGATATTTCATTGAGGTGTTTTAACAGTAATATTTGAAAATACAACCGCAGGAGGAAATTTTTCACTTGTCCTGCCTGCTTGCATCAAATTATGATCACGGCTGTTTTGATGCAAGTTATACAGGAGGATTGAGATGATCCGTAATTTATTACTCAAGCTGATGGCGCTGCTGTTTGTGTTCGGTTTAACCATGACGCCTGCAACGGCCGATTCAGACAGGCATGACCGTGACGATCACAAGTCATCCGGGTATGACAAAAAGGACCATTCTGACGATGAAAAACATCGCGACAGGAAGGATAAAGACGGAAAAGATTCTGATGACACCGATCATGAGGATCATAACAAACATCCGGAAAAATATTGATTGGCTGATGGCTGATAATACGCCCCTGATTCAGGGGCGTTTTATCTGTTGGTGCATGGTTTGTTTTAAACCCCGCTGCCGAGGCTGAAATCAAGACGGGTTTAAGCTTTGGTGCCTGAAAGGTTGAGTCCGATCACACCGGCAATAATGAGCAGAATGCTGACGACTTTTACCAGGTTCATCGGCTCCTTGAAGTAGAGCACGCCTACAATGGCGATCAGGGCTGTACCGACACCGGCCCAGATGGCGTATGTCATACCAATCTCCAGTCTTTTAAGTGCCAGCGCCATCAGTGCAAATGATGCAATGTAGAAAAACACCATCATGGCAGAGGGAAGCGGCCTGGTAAGGCCCTCCGAAAGCTTCATGGATGTGGTTCCGGCCACCTCCAGTACAATCGCAAAGCTCAGATATATCCAGTGCATAAGAGTCTCCTGATTCCTTTTCTACCGGGGTGAGATCATGTTAATCAGTGCATCCGGGGTAACGGTGCGATATTCACCAGCTTCAAGCCCGGTCTGTTCAAGCGTAAGTGCACCGATGCGGATTCGAGCCAGCTGAGTGACACGGTTGCCTACGGCGGCGAACATGCGCCGTACCTGATGGTAGCGTCCCTCATGCAGTACGAGTGTGGCCTCATTTTCATTTATAACCGTCATTTCAGCAGGCAGGCACGGCTTTTCATCACCCTCAAGCATCAGCCTGCCACTGGCGAAGACATCCTGCTCACTGCCGGAGAGGGGGCTATCGAGTTTAACGGCATAGGTTTTGGAGACGTGATGTTTCGGACTGGTCAGGTGGTGATTCAGATGCCCGTCATCGGTCAGGATCAACAGGCCGGATGTCTCTTTGTCCAGACGTCCGACGCTGGATAGCGGCGGTTTCCGGTCACTCCACCGTTCCGGAAAGTCGGCATAAATCAGTAACCCCGTCTCTTTATGAGAGCACACGGAGCCTGTCGCTTTGTGATAGATCAGGGTAAGGCCATCGGGGTGATCCAGAGGTTTGCCTTCAATTCTGACGCTGTCCGCTTCCACCTTCCGGGATGCAGATTTTGCGGGCTGATCATCGACAGTAATCAGCCCCTCTTTGATCCAGTGGGCCACATCCTTGCGGGAGCCATACCCCAGATTGGAGAGCAGTCTGTCGAGTCGTTCTGTTTTACACTTACTCATGACCAAACAGTTCCCAACCTTCCGTTCCGGAAGGTTTCCGGCTTACGCTCCGGCCCCCTCCCTTGGTGGCTTCAATAATTTTAAAGCCCTGTTCCTGAACAATGATTCGATGATTCATCAACATCTGGTCAAGGGTTGTCTCATAGGGGAGCTTCCGGTTGGCAACCATGTAGAGTCTGCCACCGCGCTTGAGTGATTTGCAGCCGTTGGCGATGATGGCCCGGCCCAGCGGCAGGTCCCTCTCCTGTCCTTTGTGGAAAGGCGGGTTGCAGACTACCCAGTCCAGTCTGGTTTTTTGAGACGGGAGTAACGGCTCTGATGCTGCATCAAGCCAGTGAGCTTCAACCTTCTCCTGCCATAATGCTGTGTTCCTTTCGGCACATTGAAGGGCAAGACGATCAGCCTCTACAAGATAGACGCTTTCGATATCCGGAGAGGTTCTCAACAGCTGCTCTGAGAGAAACCCATAGCCACAGCATAGATCCATTCCTCTGCCATGAAGTGTTTCAGGCAGATATCTGAGCAGCAGCTGTGAGCCGATATCCGGCTTCTCCCAACTGAACAGGCCCGGCTGCGAAACCAGACCATGGCTTTCGACCTGTCGGGGCTGAGTGTCTGCTATCCACTGCCCTGCCAGCTTTGTGTCCAGCGTTTCACTTTTTCGAGCCGAGAACACCCGGCATTTGGCTTTGGAACTGGAGCCGATGTTTCCGGCCAGCTCTTTCAGCGATTTTTCATAACTTCTGGCACCATGATTGTTGGCGCAGGCGACCAGCAGTTTGCCACCGTCAACCAGACTGATCATTGCTTCAGCCATCCAGCCAAGCGTCTGCTGCCTGTTTTTAGAGGGGATAAGCAGTGCCATATCTGTGCTGGCTGCAATGTTCCGTGAACACTTCAGTCCCATTCGTTTCAACTCATTATATTCGGGCTTAAAGTGTTGTAGCAGAACAAGGTTATCACACTGCCCTGCAATCGTTTTCAACAGCGGGTCTGAGTATGCGTTGAAAGTGACAATCCTTTTTGATCTGTCATCCAGTGTCTCGATAGCTGCCTGATAGAGCAGTTGGGTAGCAGACATGTAGAGCTGCTTACTTCCTGCCCGAACTCCCGAAGCCTCCGGCTCCACGTTCGGTTTCAGAGAGTTCGGCAACAGCCTGGAAGTCAGCCTGTACAAATGGAGCAATAATCATCTGGGCAATCCGGTCGCCACGCTGGATGTGGAAGGGAGTGTCGCTAAGATTAATCAGAATCACACCGACTTCTCCACGATAATCGGCATCAATGGTGCCGGGCGTATTGAGTACGGTGATGGCATGTTTCAGTGCCAGCCCGGAACGGGGACGAACCTGAGCTTCAAAGTTATCCGGCAGGGCCATGGCAAAGCCGGAGGGGATGAGCGCCTTCCCGCCCGGCTCAATGGTTATATCCTGATCAATAGCAGCCCGGAGGTCAGCACCCGCCGCATGAGTCGTAGCGTAAAATGGCAGGTCGAGCCCTTCACCATGCGGCAGTTGTCTGATTTCTACGGTCGGGTTATTCCTGCTCATTGCTGTAACTCCATGATCTTTTCAATAATTTTTTCAGCTATTTTCTCTTTCGGAAGGGGATCAATCTGCTCGATCTGGTCAGGCGTGATCCACCAGCCGCTGGCACTGGCACTGCCCATATTACCTGTGTCGTTGGCAAAAATGGCATCAACACCTTTGCGGTCAAGTTTCTTTCGGGCATGTTCAACATGATTGGAAGACTCCGCCGCAAATGCAATAACATGCCGGGGACGCTCCCCCGGGCTTGCGATGGTGGCCACAATATCGGGGTTGGCAGTCAGCTCAATCTGCAGCTGTTCGATATCACCGCGTTTAAGCTTTTCGGTGATCAGTTTGCTGAAACGAAAATCACTGACGGCAGCACTGGCAATAAACAGATCGGCACCCTTTGCGGCCTCTCTGCAGCCTGTCAGCATCTCTCCCGCCGACTCTACATTGATCCGATGGATGGAGTCGGGGGTTTCAGGTGTGCCGGGGCCCGCAACAAACGTAACATCGGCGCCATGCGCTGAAGCAATGGCTGCCAGACAGGAGCCAAGGGTTCCGGTTGCACGGCTGGTGAGCAGGCGAACACTGTCCCAGCTCTCCCATGTCGGCCCGGCATTGATGACCCATCGCTGTCCGGCAAGGTTTTGCTCGCTTATCAGAGGCAGCAGGCGTTCGATAATGGTTTCCGGTTCACTCAGGCGGCCGGGGCCCTCTTCGCCACAGGCCAGCTCACCATGCTCAGGCCCTGAAAAACAGATGCCTCGGAATTTTAGCTTCTCTACATTCTCCTGCGTTGCTGAAGAGTTCCACATGGAGTGGTTCATGGCTGGCACAATCAGTACCGGGTTATCGTTCACCTGCATGATGGTGGTGAGCAGATCATCGGCGATACCATAGGCCAATTTGGTAATGAGGTTGGCCGTAGCAGGAGCAATGACAACAGCATCTGCCCAGCGGGCCAGCTGGATGTGCCCCATCGTCCGCTCACCGGCTAGGTCAAAGAGTTCGGTGTGCACCTCTTCACCTGTCAACGCCTCAAAGGTAAGGGGTGTTACAAATTCACAGGCTGATCGGGTCATCACGCACCGCACCTCAGCTCCCTGCCTGATCAGCAGGCGGACGAGTTCGGCGACGCGGTAGACGGCAATGCCGCCGCCGATACCGATGAGAATGTGTTTGCCAGTCAGCATAAAAAGAACTTAAACCACGAAGGCACAAAGGCACAGAGAAATCATAATCATGAAATCAGGATTGAAGCTCTTTCAGGGTCGCCAGAACCTCTTCGACATGGCCTTTAACCTTGACGCCACGCCATGCACAGGCGATATCCCCTTCAGGATTGATAATGAAGGTGGAGCGCTCCACGCCAAGGTACTCTTTGCCATAGTTCTTTTTGATCTGCATGACGTCAAAGGCCTTGCATAGAAGCTCATCGGGGTCGGAGATAAGCGGGAAGTTCAGAGACTGCTTCTCCGTGAAACCGGCATGTGATTTCACCGAATCGCGGCTTACACCCACAATCACGGCATCAGCAGATGAGAAGTCAGGCAGGGCATCACGGAATTCACACGACTCTGTGGTACAGCCGGGTGTATTGTCTTTCGGATAGAAATAGAGAATCACCCATTTGCCCAGAGAGTCCGACAGCTTAAAATTCCCTTCCGGCCAGGTTGGCAGCCCGATATCGGGTGCGGCATCACCGGGATTCAGTTTGTAGTCGCTCATAGCCAGCTCTCCTTTCGTTTCCTCTTCCAAGGGGTAAGCATGAATGATAAGTTGCACGGCAGGAATAGACGAGGAGTTTTCAATGCAGGCAGTGCTGGCAGAGCCACGTGGTTTTTGTGCAGGGGTGGACAGGGCGATTGAGATCGTGGAGCGGTCTCTTGAGGTCTATGGCGCTCCTGTCTATGTACGCCATGAGATTGTGCATAACAAATTCGTGGTCGAAGGGCTGCGTACGAAAGGTGCAGTGTTTGTTGATGAGGTTGACGATGTACCGGATGGTTCGCTGCTTATTTTTTCCGCACACGGGGTAAGTCAAAGTGTTCGGGAGCGGGCAAAAGAGCGGGGTCTGCGTGTTATTGATGCGACATGTCCGCTTGTGACCAAGGTGCATCTGGAGCTGCTTCGGCACTATCAGCGGGATGAGCAGGTGATTCTGATCGGTCATGCCGGGCACCCGGAGGTGGAGGGCACGATGGGGCAGGCTCCTGAGGGTGCTGTGCTGCTTGTATCCACTCCGGAAGATGTGGCTGCACTCTCTGTTGCGGATGAAAACAGACTCGCCTTTGTAACCCAGACGACTTTGAGTGTAGATGATACTGCAGATGTGGTTGAAGCCTTAAGAGCACGCTTTCCCGGTATTCGGGGGCCAAAGCGTGAAGATATCTGCTATGCCACCAGTAATCGTCAGGCGGCGGTCAAAGAGCTTGCCGATGGCTGTGATCTGGTGCTGGTCATTGGTTCGAAGAACTCTTCCAACAGCAACCGGCTGCGTGAAGTGGCGGAACGCAAGGGGACAACTGCATGGCTGATCGATGGGCCGGAGGATATCGATACTGCGTGGCTTGAGGGGCGATCCAGAATTGGGATCACTGCCGGTGCCTCGGCCCCGGAAGTGCTGGTACAGCAGGTCATTGATTTTCTCCGGCAGCATGGTTGTGATGCTGTGGAAGTTACCAAAGTGATTGAGGAGAACGTGACATTCAGCCTGCCTGAAGCCTTGCGCTAGAGAGCGGGGGATGGACTACGATTTTCAGGTATTCATCGCTACTTGCTTTTGAGTACAGTCACGCCGTCCCAGCTCTGGGAAGGAGGCGTTTTAATGTAGCTGTTGTTCCGGGCCAGCATGACTTCATACAGCCCGTTGCCGGGAACCTCTTTGACGAGCTCCTCAAAGATCTTTCCTGCTTCTTCGAACAGCCGCTGATGCATCAGGCTCCAGGCCTTCTCATAGGTTCGATGCGGTTTCAGATCATCTTCACTGATTTCATCGCGGGGAGCCAGTGGCAGGTAAAGGTCAACGGGCTGTGCACGACCAACTACTTTAACCCTGTCTACAAAAGCCGCCGCAATGTCATCACGCACCTGCAGATAAGTATCACGACTCATCAATATGGGCACCCGGTAAACTTTACATACGCCTTCAAGCCGGCTGGCCAGATTCACATGGTCTCCCATCATGGTGTAATTCATGTAACTGTCGGTGCCCATATTGCCAACAACCATCGGCCCATCATTGATGCCGATTCTGATATGGACCTCAGGAAAGCCCTCTTCCATCCACTGATTGCGTAGCGTGACGAGAGCTTTTTGCTGCTCAAGAGCAGCGAGCACGCACTGGGTAACATGATCCGGCATATCCAGTGGAGCGCCGAAAAAGGCGATAATGGCATCCCCTTCATACTTGTCGATGGTGCCGCCACGCTTGAGGATGATATCACTCATGGCGGTGAGGTAGATGTTGAGGAAATGGACAAGCTCCTGAGGCGTGAGCTTTTCTGAAAAGGATGAGAAGGCGGCAATGTCCGAGAAGATGGCGGTCATATGGCGCTCTTCACCACCCAGCTGCAGTGTTTCCGGATGTTCTGCCAGACTCGCGACCACTTCCGGAGCCAGGTAGTGGGAAAATGCATCATGAATGAAGGCACGTTTGCGTGATTCAACAACATATTCAAGCAGTGTGATCGGTATCGTGGAAAGAAGAATACCTAAAATCAGGTAACTGGACTTAAGCCAGAGCCCGTAGCTTGAGAAGAGCCACAGCGAGATAAAAACAATCAGAGCAGGCACGCCAAAAATACTCATGGTCTGTACTACGGCACCGCGATGGTAAACCAGGAATCCACATAGCAGTGAGAGAATCAGAACAGAAACAAGTTCAACCAGTTCAAGATAGCCGGGGCGGCTGATCTCTTCATTATTGAGGATATTGGATATGGCGACGGCATGTCCCTCCACACCCGGAAACACCGAATCATACGGGCTGGGGCGGTAATCAAAAACACCGACAGCGGTAACACCGAGAACAACGATGGCATCTTTCAGAATGGGCACCTCTGCCTCTCCGGTAAGCAGGTCTACAGCAGAAATATGTGTAAAAGTTTTCCCCGGCCCATAGTGGTTAAGAAGCATGTTGCCCGTATGATCCGTGCGGATAACACGATCTCCAATCCGAATCTCATTTACACCGGCGATATCCATTTTTATGCCTGTGTCCGGCCAATCCAGAAAGGTGCGCAGTGTCTGTATCGCCATGCTCGGATAGATATATCCATTAAGTTCTGCGATGAGCGGAATACGGCGAACCGTACCGTCAGAATCGGGAAAGAAGTTGAAAAAGCCGATAGAGTCGGCTGATTCGGTAAGCTGGGGGAGGTTGCCTTCAACAGCCCCCATCCGGGGAATGGTTGATATGGCATCATCTGTGAATTCGGCTGTCATGGCAGATGGCTGCATCAGCCTGGAAAATTGCGGCAGCTTTTTCAGAGCCTGTTCAGGCATCTCGCTGCCTTCGGTGTAGAAAAAATAACCGGGGACAATCCGGCTGTGGTGTTGCTCAAATGCCTTTTCCAGCCGGGCATCAAGATTACCACTCTGCTGGTGTCTGGTGAGCCATGTCCGGACACCCTCATTGATATTACCACCCTTCTCCAGAAGGCGAACGCTCTCTGTTAGCGGATTGGCCTGCTCTTCGGAGAAGACAATATCGAAGCCAATGGCCTTGGCACCATATTTGTTCAGAATATTGTCTACAAGATCCGCAATTCTGTCACGTGGCCAGGGCCATCTGCCGACTTCGGAGAGAGAGTTGTCATCAATGGCAACAATCACAACACGTGAATCAGGCACAATCGGCCCGCGAATTTTAAACCGCTGATCCAGAGATTTCAGTTCTATCTGCTCAATGAAGTCAGGCCGGATCAGGGCTGTGGAAAATGCCAGAAGCGCCATAGCGACAATCATTGGATAACCAAACCAGCGCTGATGATGTTCAATAAACTTAGCAATCAATTGCAGCACGAGCCCTCCTGAGATTAAATCACAGAGTGTTGCAAGGGAGCGTAGCTGCTATACCATAAAAAGTGAAGGCGGTTATTGTTATCAATAACCGCCTTCAGGTGTGATAGCTCCGTATGATTGTCGGGATAATCAGTCGATGCGGGTGCGCTCTTCCTGCTCCTGCTCTGTTTTGCAATCGATGCAAAGAGTGGTAACAGGCCGCGCCTGCAAGCGCTTTACGCTGATATCGCCACCGCATGCCTCGCAAATACCGAATTCGCCCTCTTTGATACGGATAACTGCCTGATCAATTTTTCTGATCAGTTTGCGCTCGCGGTCCTTGATACGAAGATCAAAGTTGCGGTCTGTCTCCACGCTGGCCTGATCCGTCGGGTCAGGGAACGCGTTCTGCTCCTGCTCATGCATAGCATGCATGTTTTCAGTCTGGCCCAGGATGAGTTCAGCGCGCCAGTCACCCAGCTGCTTCTCAAAGTCACCCAGTTGTTTTTTTGTCAGTGCCATCGCATGCCTCCGCAGCATGAAAATATTTAAATGGAGTATACCCCATTTTTGGAAAAGTGGCGAACCTTAACGCCTGATGCTCAAAGTTCAATCAATTCGAGGAGAGAACAGCAGCGAAGTGGCGTTGCCATCGTTTGGCGAGACCGGACATTTCAGGTATATCTTCGATGTAATTTTCCAGATTGATGCTCTCCAAACCGGTGCCACATGGGTTAATGGCTGCAAACCAGCCAGGCTCAACCTTCACATTCAGCGCCATGCCGTGATATGCCACACCCTCCCGGATCCGTAGTCCGATAGCAGCTATTTTACCCTCATTGGTCCAGACGCCCGGAAGTGAACAGCGCCTTTCAGCAGTGAGGCCGTATTCCGCCAGCAGGTTAATACAGGATTGTTCCAGAAGACGGACATATGCCTTTGGAGAGATATGCCGCTGCTTCAGGTGGATGACCGGATAGAACATTAGCTGACCGGCACCGTGGAAGGTTGTCTCTCCCCCCCGATCCGTATGGATCAGGGGTGCGGGCAGGGTTGGTTGTTCCCGGTTGTCCACGCCACGTCGGCCGGTGGTGTAAACGGGTGCATGCTCACACGCCCAGATGACTTCAGCTCCCAGCCCGGATGCAACAGCGTCTGCCCGTTCCTGCAGTCGTTGCCACATCAGTTCATAGGGCTGCTGATCCAGCCACTCAAAAGGGGGAGGGCCGCTCACTCGAAATGGCAGATGTAGTCGAGCAGTTCTGTCACTTCGATATCAAATGAGCTGTTGCCCGCAACATGGAAGCTTTCACCGGCCTTAAAGTTTTGCCACTCGCTCGCATCTTCCAGCAGAATACGACAGTTGCCGCCCAGCAGCTCCATAATTTCAGGCGCATCCGTAGTAAAGTGGTAGAGACCCGGTTGCATGATACCCAGCGTTTTGCTTTCGCCTTCTGCCGTGGTAATGGTTCGACTGGTGACTTTGCCACCATCATAGATATTGGCTTTTTTCTTTATTTCGGCGTTTTTAAAATTCATATAAATACCTTTATTAATATTTGGTCAGTGACGGATCAACATCATCAATCCAGCGAAGAATGCCGCCCGCCAGATTGCTGACGTTCGTGTAGCCCTTGCTCTGCAGGAACTGGACCGCCTGTGCTGAGCGGCCACCCATTTTACAGTGGACGATTACCGGCCTCTCTTTCGGCACCTCAGCATAGCGTAGCGGCAGAATTCCGAGCGGAATCTCCCAGCTGTTTTTAATGCGACAGATGGCCAGCTCATGCGGCTCGCGGACATCCAGAATGTAGAGGTCAGGGTCATCATCAAGCATCTGCTTAAGCTGGGCAGGCGTAACATCGCCCTCTCCCAGAACATCTTCCTGATCAGATGTTTCACTGGGCGGCAGACCACAGAACTGTTCGTAGGCCTCGACATCACCGATGGTCGGATTGTCACCACAGGCAGGGCATGCCGGGTCACGGCGGAGTTTCACTTCGCGGAATTTCATATCCATTGCATCATAAAGCATCAGACGCCCGGAAAGTGTAGTACCTTTGCCAAGAATGATTTTTACTGCTTCCGTTGCCTGAATGACCCCGATAACACCCGGCAATACACCAAGTACGCCGCCCTCGGCACATGAGGGTACCAGCCCCGGCGGTGGCGGTTCCGGATAGAGACAACGGTAACATGGCCCTTCGGCATAATTGAAGACGGTTGCCTGACCTTCGAACTGAAAAATTGAGGCGTAAATCAGCGGTTTTCCCTCCAGTACGCATGCATCATTGACCAGATAACGGGTCGGGAAGTTGTCGGTTCCATCCACGACAAGATCGTACTGACTGATAATTTCACGCACATTGGCGCGGGTGATGCCGTCGCCATGCAACTGAACATTAAGAAACGGATTGATACCGATGAGCTTGTCCCTGGCCGACTCCACCTTCGGGCGCCCGATATCGGCGGTGGAGTGGGCAATCTGCCGTTGCAGGTTTGAGTCATCCACGACATCAAAATCGACCAGACCGATAGTGCCAACGCCTGCGGCAGAGAGGTAGAGGGAGATCGGGCTGCCCAGGCCACCGGTCCCGACACATAGAACCCTGGCTTGTTTAAGTCTCTCCTGACCCTCAAGGCCAACCTGAGGCAGAATAATATGGCGATTAAATCGCGCCAGCTCTTCAGCAGATAAAATATCGGACATCACGACCTCCAGTCAGTTTGTTGAAAATTGAAAGCTCCGAACCGGAACTTCCGCGTAGCCCATGGAGGGGCTACCAATAGCAACCGGCTATTGTGAGTCAGGGAAGAACCGTGCTTTTACCCTGGCGTTCTGATCGGAGGCAGGATGCCGATTGATCAGTTCAAACAAACAGCCGTAAGTATGCCTGCTTTTGTGATCGGAAAAAGCCTGTGATTTTAATGGATAGGCACTAATATCGCGGCATGGAAGTTGTTCTGGCATCAAAATCACATCGAAGACTGCAGCTGTTGCAGGCTGCGGGCTTTGCCGTAGAGGTGCGGCCAAGCCATATTGATGAAACCCCTCTGGCCGGTGAGAGCGTTGATAAGATGGTGCAGCGGCTCTGTCATCTGAAGGCAGAGGCATGCCCGGTCGATGATTCCCCTGTTATTGCCGCAGACACCCTGGTGGCGATCGATGGGAAGGTGTTGGGGCAACCGGCGGACATGTCGGAGGCAAAGGCAATGTTGCAGCAGCTTTCAGGCAGAGAGCATCAGGTGTTTACTGCGGTCTGCGTGCGTCTGGGGCAGCATGTTCTGCATGGCATGGCTGAGACCCGTGTTCAGTTCCGGCATATAGATGCTCATGAACTGGATGTTTATCTTCAGCATAATGAGGTGCTGGATAAGGCGGGGGCTTACGCCATTCAGGCTGGAGCGGCCAGTTTTATTGAGGCTGTCGATGGGCCCATGGATAATGTCATTGGCCTGCCGCTTGCGTTAACAAGAGAGCTGCTGATGAAGCTGCAGGGAGAGAGGCACGAATGAGTACAGAGTTACTGGTCAATGTCGCACCGTTTGAGACACGTATAGCCCGAATTGAAAGTGGGCTGGCTGAAGAGATTTACCTGGAACGGGAGAGCGATCGCGGCCTTAAAGGCAACATTTATAAGGGCAGGGTACAGCGGATTTTACCGGGTATTCAGGCCGCTTTTGTAAATATCGGCACGGAGAAATCAGGGTTTCTCTATGCCGGGGATATTGCAGTTCCGGAATCGCATGAGATGAAGCTTGCCGCCGAAGAGGTGGAGAACAGCTCAGAAGAGGCCACCGGCCACAGCAGTATCGATGAGGAGGAGCCACAGCGCCGCATGGTTTCCCCAATCTCCACACTGCTTAAAGAGGGGCAGGAGATTCTGGTGCAGGTATCGAAAGATCCGATTGCCTCCAAAGGCCCGAGGCTTACCAGCCTTCTTAGCCTGGCCGGAAGATATCTCGTTTATCTGCCCGGTGTGGATCATGTCGGGATTGCCCGCAGGCTTGAAGATAACAAGGAGCGCGAGCGCCTTCTTCTGATCGGCAGGGGGATTAAGCCTGAAAATGGCGGCCTGATTATCAGAACCGTAGCTGAAGGGCATAGTCAAAAGGATCTTAAAAAGGATCTGGATTTTCTGGTTCGACTCTGGGGAGATGTTGAAAGGAGGAGTAAGCATGCGGCTCCGGGCTCCATGATTTATACCGACCTGAATCTCTATCTGCGAGTAATGCGTGATTATGTTGATGACGAGGTGGAGAAGATTCATATCGATTCGCGCGAGGCGTATCAAAGCATGAAAAAGTTTGCCAAAAACTTCATGCCCGAAGTTTCCAAGCGCCTCTACTACTATCCGGGCGAACGCCCGATCTTTGATGTTTATGGTGTGGAAGAGGAGATC
>JAIPJD010000046.1 GCA_021734365.1 Mariprofundaceae bacterium
CATGGCAGTACGGATGCGCTTTGACTGTTACGGACGCGGGCGGGCGGCACAGGTATATGATGCCGTGATTCATTCGCGCGCCCGGCTGACCTATACGCAGGTGGCGGCATGCCTTGAGCATGGTGATGCCGGCGCCAGCGATTGCCCGGTTCAACAGCCTGAAATTCAGCAGATGCTATCGAATGCGATGCGTCTGCTGGTTCTGCAGGAGAAGAATCGCGAGAAGCGCGGCGCGCTTGGCCTTGATCTGCCGGAAGTCCGGCCTGTGGTGATCAACGATGAAATCTCAACGCTTGAGGTGAGTGAACGCAACATTGCTCACAGATTGATTGAAGAGCTGATGCTCTCGGCCAATGTGGCCGTTGCACACTATTTCGAGGCGCATGAGTCGGCTCTTCTTTACCGCGTACATCCGAAGCCTGAGCGCGAGTCAATTGAGAAGGTGAATGATTTTCTTGCTCCATTCGGTGCGACCATCAAGCTTCATCCCACCGGCGGTGTGCGGCCCCTTGATATTCAGGAGGTTTTATACAACTCTGAAGATAAGCCGTACGGGCATGTGCTTCATCGCCTGATTCTTCGCTCAATGCAGCAGGCCAGGTACTCTCCCAACAACGATGGGCATTTTGGCCTGGCCTATGAGAGCTATTGCCACTTTACCAGCCCGATCCGCAGGTATGCTGACTTAACTGTACACCGCAGGCTGAAAGCGCTGATCAGAAAAGAGGACCCGAACAGGGTACAGCCTGTGAACACCCTTGCAGCCGTGGGCGAACATGTATCGATTCAGGAGCGTAAACAGGTGCGCTCGGAGTGGGATGTGGAGGCGATGCTGGGGGCGCTTTATCATGCCAAGGATGTGGGCAAATCATTCAAGGCAATCGTATCCGGTATTACTAAACGCAGGGTATTCGTAGAGATTGAATCTTCTCTCGCAGAGGCTTCGATTGCCGTTGACGATCTGGGCAAGCTTTTTGTGCTGGATGAGAAAAATCACCGGCTGGTTGCCAAACGAGGCGGCTTCATGATCAATCTCGGTGATGAACTTGATGTTGAAATCACATCAACAGACCCGGTGAGGGGAGTGATCAATATTTCACTGGTTACACCGGAGAAGGCACCAGCCTGAAAAGCTGCCGGGCAGGATCATATTGACCCGGGCGGACATTCATAACTTGAAATGTTCACGCCATGCCGGGTAAAAGATTACAACCCCCGTTTCAGACTTCTCTGGGAAAAGTCTGTCTCATCCAACCCTGTTTGAAACTGATAGAACTCCCAGATCATGCGGGTGGTTCGTTCGTTCTGATGATTCACCATCTCCATAATATCGGGACGCCAGTATTGCCCAAGATACTGGTGGTAGCCACCGAAGGTGAGGGTTTTCAGATATGTATTCCTGCGATCATAAAAGTCGATCCTGTGTAGATAATAGTTATCCATATCAATCCAGCTGATGCGTCGGCTGTAACCGGAATTTCTCATATCCACGGGCCGGGATTCAACAATATGGCACGGACGCTCTTCGTATATCTCATCACGCAGCCATCGATAGCTGTATTTTTCGATCTCCTCACCTGCGATATCTTCATAGGCGAATTCGCTACCCAGGAATGATTCCGATTTGTTGCGTGAAGCGATACGTTTGACGCGCTTGAGCGCCGGAAGATAGAGCCACTGGTCATCATCCTTTTGCTTGTGGCTGTAAGTGAGAAAACCTGTGCCCCGCATGTCGGGGGGAAACTCGAAGATGATGAGTCTTTTGTCGCCATCATCCGCCACTTCGAGCGCACGGCTCATCATTGTGCGTTCTCTCTTTTCGCCATGCCGGTTTAAAAGCAGCATTTTCATTCTGCTTGTAGAATCATTCCAGCCTGAATCCTGCCGATCTGCCTTGCGCACAATATTGAGCCCTTTCTCTTCGGCTGTTTCAGCCAATACAACAGTGGAAAAAAGCAGAAATATCACTCCTGCCCCGAACAGGGCCATCACGCCATTTCCCGGTCGACTCTGCACCGGCACGCTTTCAAGTTTCATATCGAGCCTAACCCACAGTCTTCCGGAAACGGATGATCGTGATGGCTATAAAAACAACAGCAAAAGCTGTGAGTGCTGCAAAATCCGGCATTAGCACCAGAAAGTCATTTCCCTTAATCAGGATTCCCCTGATAATCTCAACAAAATAGGTGAATGGTAAAATGTATGAAACCGGCTGAATGTAAGTCGGCATGGCCTCAACGGGGAAGATAAAACCCGAGAGAAGGATCGACGGAATCAGGATGAAAATGGAGAGGAAAATCGCCTGCTGTTGAGTCTGGCTGACTGTTGAAATTACCAGCCCCAGAGCAATCAGGCCACTGACATAAATCAGCGCGAGCGCAAACAGCAACAGGTGCGATGTCGGAAATGGAAGGTCAAACAGCAGCCAGCTAATTATGAGGATAAAGTAAAAGTCGGTAAAAGCGATGAGCGCATAGGGAAGAATCTTGCCCAGAATGAACTCGACCTTGGTAATGGGACTCACAATGATCTGTTCCAGCGTGTTGTTCTCTTTTTCCCGCACGATAGCGGTTCCCGTGAGAATCAGGGCAACCTGCATGATCAGTATGCCGATAACACCCGGCAGGAAAAACCATGTCTCCAGTTTGTCAGGGTTGAACAGAACCTTCACATCAAGCAGAAAAGGTTCCGGAGCGATGGTGATATTCTCGGAATCAGGGTCAAGGAAATACATCTGACCGCTTACCTTATCATCCGTAATCACTCCTTTGTTGTTGTCCATGGCTGTTGCCAGTGATGGCATGGTTCCATCAACATACATCCTGACTGTCGGCTGCCTGTTTTCGACAAGCTCTTCAGAGAAGTTTCCATCAATAAACAGACCTGCTCTTGCCCTGCTATCACGGATTTCTTCAATGATTGCCTCTTCACTCTCAACTTCATAGAGCTTGAAATAACCTTCATTCCAGATATTGGTCTTGATGAGATCACTGAACATGGAGTGATCCCTGTCCACATAGGCCATTCTGACATTCTCCGGTTCCAGTTTCAGAGCCAGCCCGAAGAGGATCAACAGCACGACCGGAGCCATAATGATGAAGCCAATAAGGCGGGGGTCGCGCCTTAGCTGCAGGAACTCCTTCTTCATCAGTGCCAGAACATGTTTCACGAGGGTTTCTCTTCATGCGTCAACGAGATGAAAACATCTTCGATGTCGGGTTGAACCTGACGAACCTTTACATGCCCGCCGCACTGGCGGTTGATGGCCGCTTCCAGAGGGCCGCTTTTCAACGATGCATCTGTAATAATACGAAGCTGGTCGCCAAACTGATTCAGAACCTGCACACCCGGCATGGCTAAAAGTGCGGCAGCGAGACCGGAACTGTGCCTGGTTGGAGCCGTGTAGATGTTCCGCCCGACAAAAGATGAGATCATTGTTGATGGCGATCCTTGCGCAACCACCCTTCCGTGATGGATAAAGGCAAGTCTGTTACAGCGCTCAGCCTCCTCCATATAGTGGGTGGTTACAAAAAGAGTTTTTCCTTTTGCTGCAAGAATGTAAAACTGCTCCCATAACTCTTTTCGTGTTACCGGATCAATGCCTGCCGTAGGCTCATCCAGAAAAATAAGCTCCGGATCATGGGCAAGTGCGCAGGCAATGGAGAGGCGGCGTTTGTAGCCCCCGGACAACAGGCCTGCCCGATGGTTGGAAAACTTTTCCAGGCCATATTCCTGCAGAAGCTTTTCCTGGCTCTCCTTGCTTATCGGCACATAGATGGCACTGTAAAAATCGAGATTTTCAGCCACGGTAAGCTCAGGGTACAATGCAAAAGACTGGGCTACATAGCCAATGCTGGCCTTAATCTTTTCTCTCTCAGTCACGAGATCGTAGCCCAGTACCCTGGCACCTCCGCTATCCGGATCAAGAATGCCGGAAAGAAGCCGTATCACTGTAGATTTACCAGCGGCATTCGGGCCCAGCAGACCAAATATTTCACCCTTGGGGATGGAGAGATGAATGCCATCAACTGCAGTGATCTCTCCGAACCTCTTGGACATGTTCTCAGTATCGATAACCGTTATCATGCCATACAACCTGCTCTCTATTTCCATTGACTCATACAGTATTGTAGGTCAATAAATTCCGGAATGCGGCAATTTAATTCTGCCTGCGGTTCCACACGGAAATGTCCGGCTTGCAAAATCAATCCTGCTATCGGGCGACTTATCTCAATTTAACAACTACAATATGAGTACGGCGTCGTGATTAACATATCTGGTATAGACCGGCACAAGGGTGCCCGGGTGTCTTACCGGTCCTGGAGGTAGAGGTGCGGACAGATGATGCGAAGAAGCAGGGAAAACAGCTGATTAGCGATACGCGTGCGGCATTGAAGAAATAGTATGGCAGAGGTGGCAGGTAACATGTTGCAGGTTGACGAGAAGGTGTTCCGGACAATGTTTGATACATCTCCCAATGCCATCATGCTTCTTGATGAACACGGCTTTCTGGCCTGTAATCCAAGCACACTGAAAATATTTTCGTGCTCATCATCCGGGGAGTTTATCGGTCGCCATCCCAGTGAATATTCCCCGCCAACCCAGGCAGACGGCAGAGACTCTCTGCAAGCAGCCGATGAGAAAATTTCAGTTGCTTATAAAACCGGCTCCAACATCTTTGAGTGGACTCACCGGAGGGCCAATGGAGAAGTTTTTCCTGCCGAGGTTCAACTCACCCTTTTGAAATTAAAAGGGGGGAATATTCTTCAGGCTACAGTACGGGACATAACCGAACGGAAACATACTGAAGATGCCTTGAGGAATGCAAAGGAAGAAGCCAGAGATATTATTCAAAACGCCCGGGATGCGTTTATTGCCATAGATGGACACGGTATCATTATCGACTGGAATCCTGAAGCAGCACGAATGTTCGGGTTCAGTATGGAAGAGGCGATCGGGAGAGAACTGGCCGAGACGATCATCCCGCCGGAATTCAGGAAGGCGCATATAGCAGGGATAAAAAAATATCTTAAGACAGGTGAGAGTAAAATACTCAACAAACATATGGAAATCACTGCAATTGGTAAAGATGGTGACATGCTTCCCGTGGAACTCTCTATCGTCCCCTTAAAACGTAACGGTTCAGTTACATTCAGTGCTTTTATCAGGAGTCTGTCCGAACGGGATCAGGCTGAACAGCTCCTGCTGGAGAGCGCAACCACCCTGAAAAACAGCCTCGTAGGTACAATCGCTGCGATCAGTAAAGCTGTTGAGGCCAGGGACCCGTACACAGCAGGCCATCAGCAGCGGGTCTCAAGACTTTCAAGAACCATTGCCCAGGAGATGGGGCTTGATAAGCACCAAATTGAAGGCATAAGAATGGGAGCGACCATTCATGATATTGGTAAAATTCAGGTGCCTGCCGAAATACTGAGCAAGCCATCCGCGCTAAATGATCTGGAATATGAGATCATCAAGACTCATGCGAAGGTGGGTTATGAGATTTTAAAAAATATCAAATTCCCGTGGCCTATAGCTGATATCGCACATCAGCATCATGAACATCTGGATGGTACCGGTTATCCGCAAGGGCTGAAGGGTGATGAGATTTGCCTGGAGGCCAGAATCGTCGCGGTGGCAGATACTGTGGAAGCGATGGGCTCTCACAGGCCTTATCGCCCCTCTTTAGGTATTGAAACCGCCCTGAACGAAATCACCATCAATCGCGGGAAATGGTATGATACGGATGTTGTGGATATCTGTTTGATGCTGTTTAAAGAGAAGAAATATGATCTGGATGAAATTCGAATAAAAGGCGTATAAAACAGCTTTAAACGGGCAGATGAACAGAAGTCGCAAGCGGGTGAAAGAAGCGCTGAAATGATTTACGGAGAACAGGTGCTCCTTGCAGGAGTGAACAACTGCCGGTCAATTTTCAAGCAGGCAATCCGGAATACCCTTCAGCTTTAGTTCACCCATAAGGTTTTTCTCTCTGCGCAGCACTTCATTGCCAAGTAGCAGGTGGATATCCTGTTTATACTCAATGGCCAATCCAGCCCGATAATAGCCTTTGCTGCCACGCACCCAGCAGACGACTCCCTTTCCGGCAATCCACTCTCCTTGTAATACCATTGAAAAGGTCAATATATCGCCCACATGAAATGGTGAGGCACACTTGCATGATATTCCGAGACCCGAGGCAGAGATGTCCATCACGGATCCCTCCCATGCCTCTTGTTCTGAACCCTTCAGACTGATATGAACCGGGGTGCTGCTCTGTACACGGGTATCTCCCCGTTTTTCACGGTTAAGCGGTAAAAAATCACCGTATCGGCAGTGCAGGGTTGTCTGGGTCGTCTCCTGCACCAGAATTTGAACTGACAGTTCACTCTCCGGTAAACGTATATAGGCACTTCTGCCATCGCTGGAGGCAGAGAAAACAGCAGCCAGTCTGCTTTGTCTGTTTTCAATGATAAAGCTGTCTTCCTCTGAATGAAGCAACTTAATCGAAACAGAGACCGGAATTTCCTTGTAATAGTTATAAAGAGTAACTTTATTTTTTTGTGACCACTGGGTTACCGCCCTGTTCAAGAGGTGTGCCTGCCCCTCTTTAAGAAACTCTGTCTGGAGCAATTCCCGCGCTTGCTCATATTGCTTCTCAATTGCCTGCAACAGCAGGGAGGTCATTCGATCATGATGGGCGAGGAGCCTGGTCATACTTGTAAAATCCCGGTCTTCACTCACCCTCATCTGAAGCATCAGCAGTGCATTCCTGCAATAGGCCAGTGCCAGATGGATTTCATTGGGGCTGCACTTTTCACTCAGTAATTGACTTATCATAGGGTCGGATGGAGGTGTGGCAGGCTCCATCACACTTTGCAATAACGCTTCAACAGCCATGTCGGACGCCCTTGAGAGAATAATCTTAAGCCGCCCTCGCAGCTCTTCCCTAATCACCTTGTTGGTTTCGTCCGGCATTATATACAGCAACCATCATGGTACAGTTTCGATACCATGGATGCCTTCTGTATGAAATAGAAGTATACAAACACCAGTAAGCAAACCGCACAAGCTGAATGAATATGGAGCATCAGCCTACTGCCCGCACGCAATTTTTTCCATCCCGTTTGGATTCATAAACGCTCATGTCTGCTTTCTTGAGCAGGGCCTCACAATCTTTCATATCGGGAGAGCGTGTTGCCAGACCAATGCTGATACTGCCGTTCCATGCTCCGGCACCCGTTGGCACACGCAGTTCAGACACTGCCTTGCGGGTAAGCTCTGCAATCACCATTCCGGCACTCTGGTCTGTATCGGGGCAGATCATTAAGAATTCATCACCACCCAGGCGGCATACGATGTCATCGGCCCGGGCGGTATGGCAAAGTGCTTTTGACAGCTCGCAAAGCACAATATCTCCGGTATCATGGCCGCAGGTATCATTCACCTCTTTAAAATGATCAGCATCAATCATCATGCAGGAGAGAGGGGTGTCAGTTTTCAGAGATTCATTCCATAAAGTTGCAAGTTGCCGCATTGCATAACGACGATTTGGCAGTCCTGTCAGGGGGTCGGTTAAAGTCAGCTCTTCAAGGTGACGGTTGGCTTCCGAGAGCTCTCTGGTGCGCTCAGCAACTTTTTTCTCAAGTGATTGATTGACTTGAACCAGCTCTTTGTTTCGGGACGAGACCTGCTGAAACAGGGTATTAAGAGCGGTAAGTAATGGCGCCGTTGCGCTATCGTGGAATTTTTCCTCTGATTCATAGGCTTCTCCGGGACTTTTGCCGGCCTGAATGGCCCTGATCTGTCTTGCCATATCCTGATCTGAACCAAGAATATGATAAGCAAGCCACTGGGTGAGAAATTCCAGCAAGTGCCCGGCCGCATTAAGATTGTCAGATGAGATGCCTGCGTGCATGGCGAGCACATCCTGTAAAAATCCACGGTGTTTATTGACATGGTGCTGGAAGTGACGCTGATCTATGCCAAATTGAGACATCAGTGCCTCTTCCTCCTGAAAATGGTATTGAGCATAGCTGGTCAACTGCTGAAACAGTGCCTCAATATCATCAAAAACAAGCGTATTGCCGGCCAGAAGGCGGCCAAACTCATTAATGATATCTACGAGGTGATGGTGCTGCTGGTCTACGGCTGGCAGTTGTGTGACGAAATGTTGATTCCAGTGAAATGATTCCATGATGTCTGCTCCAGGAATTCCGGTCTGCGCTGCTGGCTGGTTATATGCAGTGTAGCACTTTATTGAACATTTGCTCCCGGTCGTCCTGCCGGTTATTCATGGCCGCGGTTTTTAACAAACCTTCAATGGTTACCTGTCAATGGCCCTCGCAGATGCGATGGCCGCCATATTGACGATATCATCCACCGATGCACCGGTTTGCAGCACATGAACCTGATTGGGCAGGCCAACCAGAATAGGCCCGATTGCCGTACCACCACCGAGCTCACGCAGCAGTTTATAAGAGATATTACCGGCCTGCATGGTCGGGAAGATCAGAATGTTGGCAGCCTCTTTCAGCATGCTGAAGGGGTAGTCGCCGAGGATCTTTGCATTGACAGCAGTGTCGGCCTGCATCTCTCCGTCTACCATCAGATCCGGATGCTCTTTGTGCAGAATCTGAACAGCTTCGGCGACTTTTCTGGCTTCCGGGTGCTGTGTGCTGCCAAAGTTGGAGAAGGAGAGCATGGCAACGCTGGCCTTGCAGCCCAGCGAATGGGCAGTTTCGGCAGCAAGCACGGCAAGCCGGGCCAGCTCCTGCGGATTCATTTCGACATTAACGGTGCAGTCCCCCAGAAAATAGGCACCGGACTCCATGACCATCATATAGAGACCGTAAACGCGGTGGTGATGGCCTGCACTGTCATGTCCAAGCACCTTGAGAACCGGACGAAGTACATCGGGGTAATGCGCTGTACGGCCGGAGAGCATGCCATCGGCAAAGCCCTGGCGAACCATCATGGAGCCCAGAATGTTTCGATCATGGCGCAGTGCTTCAACGGCATTGTGGCGCAGAATGCCCTGACGTTTACGGTCAAAATAATATGCATCGGCCAGACTGTCGAATCGTGAGTCTTCCTCTTCGGGATTGATGATCTCAACGTTATCCAGATCAAGCTGCATCTCCTCAGCATGCTTTCGGATGATCTCAGGGACACCGATCAGCATCGGTTTGGCGACGCCCTGATCGCGCATTACTGTCGCGGCACGTACAACGGTTGCATCTTCACCTTCCGGCAAAACCAGCCGGAGTGGCCGGTTTTTCGCCTTGTCGGTAATCAGGCGCATGAATGTGCGCGACTGGTCAATACGACCGGCGAGACCGCGGGTATAGGCATCAATATCAGTAATTGGTGCCCGTGCCACACCGGTCTCAGTTGCCGCTTTGGCAACTGCGGCAGGCACGACTTCTATCAGGCGGGGATCAAACGGCTTGGGCAGAATATATCTGGGGCCAAACCGTAGTGACTCATTGCCATAGGCGCGAAGCACTGTGTCCGGCACCTCCTGACGGGCCAGTTCAGCAAGTGCGTGTACCGCAGCCACCTTCATCTCCTCATTGAAGGTGGTGGCCCGTGCATCCAGAGCGCCCCGGAAGAGGAAAGGGAAGCCGAGCACATTGTTGACCTGATTGGGGTGGTCGGATCGGCCGGTCGCCATAATCAGGTCTTTACGTGTTTGCATGGCAAGGTCATAGGCAATTTCAGGTGTCGGATTGGCCATGGCAAAGACAATGGGGCGCTCTGCCATGCTGCCCAGCATTTCGGGCGTGACCATGTCGCCCTGAGAGAGTCCGACAAAGACATCTGCACCGACCATGGCCTCTGCAAGTGTTTGTGCAGGGCCGTCAACCGCAAAATAGGCTTTATGGGGAGGCAGCACTTCGTCGCGCCCTCTGGTGATGACACCTTTGCGGTCGAGAAAGAGAATATTTTCATGTCTGGCGCCCAACTGCTCAACCAGTTTCATGCAGGCAAAACCGGCCGCACCTGCACCGAGGCAGACAATTTTGACCTTCTTAATCTTCTTCTTCTGAAGAATAAGGGCATTGATCAGGCCTGCCGCGGTAATTACGGCCGTACCATGTTGGTCATCATGCAGCACGGGGATATTCATCCGTTTTTTCAGCTCTTCTTCAATAATAAAACATTCGGGTGCCTTGATATCCTCCAGATTGATACCGCCAAAGGTCGGCTCCAGTCTGGCCACCGTCTCAACAAACTTCATCGGGTCGGTTTCATCCACCTCAATGTCAAACACATCGATGTCGGCAAAACGCTTGAAGAGTACACCCTTGCCTTCCATCACAGGCTTGCTTGCCAGTGCACCAATATTGCCCAGACCCAGCACGGCGGTACCGTTGCTGATCACCCCCACCAGATTGGCGCGGGATGTGTAGTCATCAGCCGCATCGGGGTTTGCGGCAATTTCCAGACATGGCTCGGCAACGCCGGGGGAGTAGGCAAGTGAGAGGTCGCGTTGAGTCAGGCACGGTTTGCTCGGTCGAATGCTGATTTTCCCCGGTGTGGGCAGGCGGTGATATTCGAGCGCTTCTTCACGCATGGTATCTTTCGGCATTCCAGACTCCTGACTTTACAATTGATAAGAACCGCGCACCCTAACCCGTTATGAGATGGTTTGCAGCAGGGGTGTGTGTGTGAAGATTGGTGTTGCCGGTGCCGGGGCGGTGGGTTGTCACTATGGCTCTCTGTTGCAGCAGGGGGGTCTGGATGTGGTCTACCTGGCACGTGGTGAGCATCTTGTGACTTTGCGGCAAAAAGGGCTTACTCATATTTCTAACGGCAGGGCATATCACCACGATCTGCAGGCCAGTGATGATGCCGGGATACTTGCCGATTGCGATGTCATATTGCTGACAAGTAAAACGACCGTGCTTGAGCATATGTGCGTTCAGATCACCCCTTCCATCAGACCGGATGCATTGCTGATCACTATGCAGAATGGCGTCACCGCTCCCGATCAGGTAGCCAGCCATTTTCCTTCCAATCCACTGATTGCAGGCTCTGCTTTTATCGGCGTACGTCTCGAAAAGCCCGGCTTTGTAATTCACTCGGCAGCCGGCCATCTGCGTATGGGTTGGTGGCAGGGTAAACGTGAGCCGTGGCTGTCTCTGTTTGATGAACTGTTGTCGGCATGGAATGACTCCGGCGTTGATGCGCAGGAGGTCGGGGATATGAAGGCGATGCTGTGGCATAAACTGCTGTGGAACTGCGGATTCAATGCCATCACAGCCCTGACCCGCCGCTTTGCCAAAGATATTGTTGCTGAAGAAGAGAGTGCCCGTTGGGTGCGCAGTGCCATGCAGGAGACGATTGATGTGGCGGCTGCCTGCGGTGTAACGCTGGCTGACGATGCCATTGAACAGCATATCTCCCTGACCATGGAGACCGGCGAGGTCAAAACGAGTATGTGGCAGGATATGGAGCATGATCGCCCTACTGAAATCGAGGCGATGAATGGCTTTGTGGCACAAAAAGCCAGGGAGCTGGGGCTGGAGGCGCCGGTGAATGATATGCTGGCAAGCTTAATCAGAGCGGCCTCGGAGCGTGGAATATAAACACGGACAAACGCGGAGATTTTTACCACAAAGACACAAAGGTATGACCCCTGGAAATCCCCGGCGGGGGACAAAGATAAGAATCGTTGTTGTTTTTCTTCGTGCCTTGGTGCCTCTGTGGTTAACTCCTCTTCTAATTGAGCAGTTAATGAGGGTGACGATTCTTTGAAAAACTATGATGTGATTATTGTCGGGGCAGGGGCTGCAGGGCTGATGTGTGCGATTGAGGCAGGCAAGCGTGGCCGCGCCGTACTTGTAATCGACCATGCCGAAAAAGCAGGAAAAAAGATTCTCATCTCCGGTGGCGGCCGGTGTAATTTCACCAATCTGCACACTGAACCGACAAACTATATCTGTAACAATTCCCGTTTTGCTATTTCGGCACTCTCGCGGTACACCCCTTACGATTTTCTGGCACTGGTGGAAAAGCACGCGATTGCCTGGGAGGAGCGAAATCACGGGGAACTGTTTTGCGTGGAGTCGGCCGGGCAGATTGTTGCCATGTTGCTGGCTGAGTGCGAATCAGCAGGCGTATCGCTGCAGTTGAACTGTACCATTCAGGCAGTTTCAAAAAATGATCAGTTCCAGCTTGAAACAGAGAGAGGGATGTTCAGGGCGGATTCACTGGTGATCGCCTCGGGTTCGAGGTCGATCCCGAAGATGGGGGCGACAGGATTCGGGCATCAGATTGCAAATCAGTTCGGCCTGAATGTTACAGAGCTTAAGGCCGGGCTTGTGCCGTTTCGGCTGACGGGCGGTGAGCAGGAGCGACTCAGAGCTCTGGCGGGGATATCCCTGGATGTTTCAGTCAGCTGCAATGGACATAGCTTTCGTGAACAGATGCTCTTCACCCATCGGGGAATCAGCGGCCCGGCAGTGTTACAGGTCTCCTCTTACTGGGGGGAGGGGGATACTGTCTCAATAGACCTTCTGCCCGGAACAGATGGTTTCAGCTGGTTGAGCCGGATGCGGGAAGAGCGCCCCGGAGCGGCATTGAGAACAGTGCTGGCCGAGAGGTTGCCAAAGCGGCTGGTTCAATATCTGTGTGAGTCACTGATTCGTGATCAGACACTCAGGCGGCTTTCTGATACTGAGATAGAAACGGTGGAGGAGAGCCTGCATAACTGGCAGCTGAAACCCGCCGGAACCGAAGGCTACCGGACAGCTGAGGTAACGGTAGGCGGGGTGGACAGCAATGAACTCTCATCGAAAACGATGGAGAGCAAAAAGGTTGAAGGGCTCTATTTCATTGGCGAGGTGGTTGATGTGACCGGTCATCTCGGCGGCTTCAATTTCCAGTGGGCATGGGCATCGGGTTATGCAGCCGGACAGTTTGTCTGATTCCGGCCGGCCGCAATGGAACCTGCATTCGGGCGGGCATCTTCAATACCGGAAGTTCTGTATAAACCGGTCAGACTTTCGAGGCCAGCCTGATAAGCCTCTCCGTTTCCCGACAAAGATTTTTACGGCCGATCAGCAGTCTCAGGTGTCCACCGCCATATTTGTGCCACAGGTGGGCGGCCCGGATGCCGGCCAGGAGCAGGGCACGAATCCTGTTGGTATTGGCACTCTGTTTGAGATGATCCGGCTTGCCGCGCACGATAATGCTTGGTTTCAGTGTGCTGATGGTGCTGCCATAGAGATCGGCAATGCCACCAATGACACTTTCGTGAGTGACTCTGCCAAAATATTCCGACTGCTTTTTAATGCGCACCATACCGTCACCGATGGCCGCAAGCATTCCCCTGTTTTTAGCAAGTTTCTTCTCCAGCGTAATCAGCCCTGCTGCGTAGGTCATCACTGGTTTGGCCTGCTCCAGTTGACTGCCGCCCAACAGCTTTTGAGAAATGTGAAGTCCAGTCCGGAGCTGATTGAGATCGCCATAGATATCTGCAACATCTTTACTGTTTTCAGCAAACAGGCTCTGTATGATGGTGTTGAAGTCATCCGTATCACAGAGTCCGGTTCGGGCAATCTGTTCCACAATTGAGACAGATTGCACCATGGCGGCCAGAGCAATGGCCCGGTTGGCTTGTGGTGTCGCCCGGGCTGCATGTGTTTGTGTGGTATTCGGCATGGGGGCTATTGTGAACACTCTCTGAAAGGGCGTCCATCCACTTTTACGGGACAGTTGAGGAAAAGCATGCTTTACTCAGGCTTGCAATACCAGACACGAAAATTTGCTGTTGTCAGCCCATCCTCGGGCTGCATGTACTGGCACTTTCATGCTATTGCCCTAAGCCCCGGAGTTGATCATTGAGTAATCTTTTTGAATCTGTTCGTGACGCATTTCTTGCCACTGACGTGGATGAGAAGCTTCTGCTTACCAGAAGGGCTGCGGCCGCCTGTCGCAAGGGAGAGTTAAAGCCGGGGGAGTTCGGGGAGCCTGTAGCCGTGGAGCGTCCGGGAAGACCTGACCTGCCGGTACTGGTGCGTGCCAGACATCTGCCCAAACGCGGCTTCGGCACACAGGAGGGGCGGGCAATCATGATGCACGCCATTGCCCATATCGAATTCAATGCCATAAATCTGGCTCTGGATGCTCTGCAGCGATTTGACGGTATGCCTGAGCAGTTCTATGCCGACTGGATGCGTATTGCCGATGAAGAGGCCTACCATTTTGAGTTGATCCGGGCCCATATGCGTCACCTTGGTGCCGATTACGGGGATTATGATGCCCACAATGGCCTCTGGGAGATGTGTGAAAAGACGGCCCATGATGTGCTGATCCGTATGGCGCTGGTGCCGAGAGTTCTGGAGGCCCGGGGGCTTGATGTAACGCCCGATATTCAGAAGAAGCTGACACAGGTTGGGGATCATCATGCCGTCAGTCTGCTCGATATTATTCTGCGTGATGAGATCGGCCACGTGGAGACCGGTAACCGCTGGTTTCGCTACTGCTGCAGGGAGCGTGGTTTGAAGCCTGAACCGATCTTTTTTGAACTGCTGGGCGAGTATTATCCGAAAGGCCTGATGGGGCCGTTTAATATGGAAGCGCGTGGGAAGGCGGGGTTCTCTGAATATGAACTGGGCATACTGACTCAGGGGTAGTTCATCAGCTGCCGTTGTCCATCCCCTTTTTGTGGGATGTTCATTTTATCAAATAAGCAACAGCCTCACAAAATTGGATTGCTTTGGCTCAAAATATTTTAGTCTCTTAAAGGAAAACGGAAGAGTTATCCATGTGACTGGACGTACAGGCCAAGGCCCTTATAGCCACAGGTGAGAAAGCCTGTATCTATGTATGCAGGGGTTTTTTCAGAAAAACATGTTAAGCACAGATGGTTCAAATATTCTTATTGTTGATGACGATACCGTAAATCGACACCTGTTCTCCGTCCTTCTGGGTGAAGAGGGCTATCTGGTCGAAGAGGCCGGTAGTGGCGAAGAAGCACTTGCAAGCACTGCTGTCCCACCTATGAATAAAAAGGAGGCCTGATCCTCGTGTTTTTGTTACAATGATTGCACCACACAAGTCATTGATAGCAAAGGAGAATCAGGCCATGGCTCATCATAACACAGTTCTTTCCCAACTGCTCAA
>JAIPJD010000047.1 GCA_021734365.1 Mariprofundaceae bacterium
GTAATCGGCACCAAAACTCGCTTCAAGCTGGTAATCTGTGCCCGGGGGAATACTGGAGAAGGAGTAGTTTCCACCGGCATCGGTTTTCGTTGTCTGTTTGACACCGTTGCCCGACAGGATTACCTCAATCCCGGTGTGATCGGGCTTGCCGGGAAATACGGCAGACCCCAGCAGGATTGTCTCCTGTGCAGCTACGGATTCTTTGGCACTGGCCGTGGTGGAATACCCGGAACCCATACTGATGCCAATAACGGCAAGGGTGCCAACAATGATAGTGGAAACCAGTGATCTCTTCATTATTCTCTCCAATACTCTTTATTTCAAAACAGAGGCTGCATTCGACCGGCTTCAGGGCGAAAGAATCGACACTACTATATCAGTTCAACAGGCTCAGTACATCACTGGCCATTTTCTCCACAGAGCTCGTTGAGCGGTGCAGGGCCCGGATGCGTCCTTCGGTATCAATGAGATAGATGAAGTCCATGTGGTCTACCAGGTAGCCCGTGGCGCCCTCTGATGCGATCTTTTTGTAAGACATCCGGTATTGAGCGGCCACCTTGGCAATCTCCTGCGGCGTGCCCGTTAATCCGACATTGCCATCACCGAAATAGCCTACGTAGGCTGTAACTTTTTCAGGGGTATCCCGCTCCGGATCAACGCTGATAAAAATATTTTGAACCCGGCTTGCCTTGCTCCCGAGCTTGCTCTTAACCGCCTCCATGGTTGACAGGGCGGTTGGGCAGACATCGGGGCAGTGCGTGTAGCCGAAGAAAATCATGACAATCTTATCGTTAAAATCACTCAGGCTGACCGGCTTGCCATTCGTGCCGGTTAGGGTGAAATTACCGCCAATGCCGGACATGACACCCAGCTCCGCCTGCGCTTTCCCCGGACTCAGGGTGAGCACCGCTAGGATTCCGCAAAAAACTGCGGGCCAAAAGAACAACTTTTTCATAATTTCCCCCTGAATAATCATCTTGACTGCATGATAGTTAAAAGTCTTGCGGTTTCTACGGCCATATTCATTGATATACATCAAATGACCTGCCGGAAAACCATCCAGCTCAACCCTTTTGTCAGGTTGGTGGAGGCATGAGCTTAAGGTGTGTTGTCTGTTCGTATAAGGTGAAAAGAATACCCCGAAGGCAGAAAGAGTGCGTTACGGATTTGGGCGGAAAGGTGTGGAAAGCGGGGCCAGGTTGAAAATATGTATGAAGCAGTATCAGCCTGTAACACTCATACAATTCACCAATGTGCCTGCACTCCTGATTCCCTGTTATTTTCTGTGTGAATATGCCCTCGATTTCCCTGCTGGTTCCGTGTTAGAATCGCACGCATGAAATTAACTAAATTATTACTGATAATGATATCGATGGCACTGGTCGTATTTGCTGCCATGACCTACTCGGGCTTTGATGACCAGATAACGTCCTACGTGGCTGAGAATCAGGAGGATTTTCGCAAGTCTGCCGAGCAGGGCCAGGCCGAAGCGCAATATCATATGGGCGTGATATATAGTACCGGGCTTGGTGCTGAAACAGATTATGATGAGGCCCTGAAATGGTATCGCCAGGCTGCAGAGCAGGGCCACGCCAGGGCACAGTACAATCTTGGCATGATGTACTATTTTGGCAAGGGTGTACCAGAGGATAAAGTGGCCGCGTATCAGTGGGTGATTCTGTCCGCTGAGCGGGGTGAACAGACAGCCATAGATGCAATGCCAGAGCTGGCGAAGAAAATTTCCACAGCCCAGGTGGCCAGCGCCCAGGCTGCAGCACAAGCCTGGAGTCAGGCACATCCCGGCCAGATTGATAACGGGCAACCGGCCGGGCTAACGGACAAGAGAAAGCCTTTCGAGTTGAACTAGGGGTTCGGAATACCGGATTCCAGCCCGGCAGGTGGCATGGTCGGCGCCGGGTTGATAATGTTCATCATTATCATGGCCAGTGCAAACATGATGGCAAAGAAAATCCAGTTGCGCTGCGCAAAGCGTTTACCGCGCGACTCTTCAATGAAATTCAGCAGCCAGTCCGTTGCTCCGTAGATAATGATTGCGCCGAGGGTATAGTATAGTGCGAATTCCAATGTCAGGTTACTCCCTGTCTGTTATTTATTGCTCTAACCTTTTTTGCCGCTGAACCATACATGTGGATTGATAATCATTCTGTACAATCATTCTGTAGGAGAGGGCTGCTGCAGTAGAGGTTGTGATGCAAGTGAAAATAGCATGCCAATATAGGAGACGCTTTGATTGATGTCAAAATACCAAAGCGGGTAAAGCGAACGATCCGGATTGGCCGTCAAACAGCGCTTTAACGGCACGCCTGTTTTGGTGGCGCAGCTACAGCCCTGCCAGCCTCAGCAGCTTATTCAAGGCCTGCTTTATCCAGGATATTTTTTTTGAGGGTATCAACAGATTTTCCGAGCTCGCTGCCTGCATTCGACCGGGCAACTGAACTGTTCGTAGCGTCCAAAAGCTTCGAGGAGATGATGCCGGCTATCTCGACAGATGTTACGCCGCCACTTTTTTCACCAATGTCAGACATCTCTATTTTCGGCAGGTTCACAGTTTGCTCAGCACCGTTCAATGCTGCGATCCGTACTTTAACTTTAGCCCCTTCGATAACCAGTGTTCGAATAATCATTCTAAGATCATCTTCGTGATCGCCGTTCTCAGCATGGCCTTCTGTCCGGGGCAGATTGCCCTTTAATACATCCACATTGGATCTGCCCGATCTGTTGATCTCATACAACACTGAAGGGGCGCTGATGACAACTTCGTCAATCATGATCGGGTTCTGATTCAGTGTGTCTGCATCGATTTGCGTGCTTATCATGCCGAGTTCGAAAATATTCGAATCAGAGAAGCCTTCGGGATTGCTGACCTTCAGGCCAATGATTGAAGCCTGGCCTGATTCCAGTGCCAGCTTCACCTCGGCCACGTTCACTTGTGTTCCGGTTGCTTCAGAGGCGTAGGTCTCAATGGCGTCTTTGACGAATTCATCCAGATTCAACATGACAAAAATTGTTGTACCAATGCCCACAACAGCAAAGCCGATCACGGCAATCAATACTTTTCTCATGATATTCCTCCGGAAAAACAGGCAGGTGCTCAACATGCGCCCTGCCAGCCTTTAAAAATAATGCGTAACTATCAGAAAAATATTTTTATTTACAACCATGACCTGAATCGGTCGACGGAAACGGATTGAAGTTATATCAGGTTCAGTTTGAGTAACTGCCCGCAGTTTTGCTTTATTTTTTGCCAAAATTGGCATCTGTTTTTATAACAGGAGAGAGCCTTTTATCATCATGTTGCATACCCCTTACAGCTTGTGCAATATAGCACACGGTCAGGAAAACAGAGGTAAATATTTATCATGCTTGATCTTGACCTACATCAAGGCCGTGTGCTGAAGGTATATTCAGTGTCCGTGATCTGATTTTAACATTAAGAAATTTTAACAGGGAGAAGATTATGAGTGATTCATTTAATGAAAATGATGCTGATCCGGTTTCAGGCTGGCAGGCATTTATTGATGATCCATCAATGTTGCTGTTCCTCGGAATTGCAAGTCCGACACTGCTCTACACGCTCTGGGGCGTTATGGAAGTCCTTAGTGTGCCGATAGCGGGATACTGATGGGGATGAGTGTTAACACTGAGCCGTCCGATCTGGATCGCAGCGAACGCAGGGCACGGAATCGTTTCGTAGCCCTGTTTGTGGTTGTCAGCATCCTGGCTCTTTGCGTCCTTGTAAGCGGCATTATGCAGATAGTTTATCCTGATTCGGGCATCCCGTTTTTCTGGATGGCCTTTCCGGTAGGCCCTCAGGGACCGCCGATCCACTGATCGGAAACATAAGAAAAAAGATTTAAGTAAGTACTATATATAAAAAGGGAGGTTTGATTAATATGAGTTATACAAGCATACAACCCATCCCGCAACGCCACTGGTGGCGGATGCGTGTTGGGCCTGATGAAAAAATATGGATCACTGTTGCTTATGCATGGTGTCTGGTGATGCTGGTATGGATGGTTGGCTGGTACTTTGTGGGCAATCAGAACCAGGCCGGCGAAGCATTTCGTGTCACAGTTGATGGGTTCGTCGACAAGATGGATCAGATGATTGAGCAGCATCAGCTGACAGATGCCTCCGGCGAGCTTATGGCTGAGGGCGATTCGGAAATTCCGGTTGTACAGGTGCCTGTGGGTGGCGATATATTCCTCGCTGCGCGTCAGTTTGAATGGCCTGTTATCCCGGTGCTGGAGCTTGGCAAGGAGTATACCTTCCATCTCTCATCGGCTGATGTAAACCACGGCTTCTCACTGCTGCCGATTAACGTCAATCTGCAGCTGATGCCTGGTTACGACTATGTGTTGCGTTTCACACCCAACAAGACCGGTATCTACCGGTTTGTCTGCAATGAGTATTGCGGGCTTGGCCATCACTTGATGGCGGGCAAGCTTTACGTCATTGACACAGCCAATAATATTGTCCTTGATGGCAAGGGCGGAATCACAGGAGGGGGAGCATAATGACTACCGCTACATTAAGAAATCCACAGGATTTTATAACCTGCCCGGATACCGGTCAGAATATAAACAAGCCTGTTATTGCTCTGGCCAAGGCGCATATCTTTACCGCCGTGGTCTACCTGCTGGCGGGCGGAGCACTTGGTCTGCTGGTTGCGTTAACACGCTGGCCTGCTATCCATCTTCTGCCGTCTGAGCTGTTTTATATCGCCCTGACCGGCCATGGTGCAGCCGTACTGCTGTTCTGGTGTCATATATTTGAAGTAGGCGTAGCCTATTACTTCTGTACGTCACCGATTAATGCCCGACTGGCGACACCGAAAATCGCCTGGTTCAGCTTCTGGTTGATGGTTGTCGGTTCAGCAATGGGTACCGTTATGGTACTGCTCGGACAGGCAACAGTGATGTTCTCGGCTTATCCGCCACTGAAAGCACATCCGCTGTTCTACCTCGGCGTTATTCTGTTTGCTGTCGGCGCTCTGATTCCGATGTTCATTATTCTTGCCACCCTGATCAAGGCAAAGAATGAGCGTACCTATGAGGGCTCCATGCCGCTGGCCACTTTCGGAACTCTGATCTATGCCATCATCGCCATTTTCACCTGGGTGATGGGTGCAGTGATCTTTATTCCGACTCTGCTGTGGTCCATGGGACTGATTTCAAACATTGACCCGCAGATGTATCGACTGGTGTTCTGGGCCCTGGCTCACTCCACGCAGCAGGTGAATATCTGCATGCACATCACCATCTGGTACTCACTGGCAGCCATATTGTTCGGTGCTCGCCCGCTGAACGAGAAGGTGAGCCGCATGGCGTTTGTACTCTATCTGTTCGCCCTGCAGCTTGGCTCCGTGCATCATCTGCTGTCCGATCCCGGTTCCAGCTTTACCTGGCGTACATTCAATACCAGTTACGCCGGCTATCTGGCCGTACTGGGCAGCCTGATCCATGGTCTGACCGTGCCAGGCGGTATCGAACTGGCACAACGTCGCCGTGGCCTCAACAATGGCCTGTTCGAGTGGCTGCGCAAGGCGCCATGGGGCAATCCGGTATTCTCCGGCTTCTTCATGTCGGTCGTGTTCTTCGGCTTCCTTGGCGGTATTACCGGTGTGACCATGAGTAATCAGCAGATCAATATGATTATTCATAATACAGCCTATGTGCCGGGTCACTTCCACGGCACGGTAGCAACCGGTACGACTCTGGCCTTTATGGCATTCAGTTTCTGGTTTGTACCGTTTATTACCCGTACCAAGCTGGCAGCCCCTAAACTGGCCAATATGTCTGTATGGCTGTTTGGCATGGGTATGAGTGTCTTTGCAGTGTTCTTCATGGCGGCAGGGCATCTGGGTGCGCCAAGGCGTCACTGGGATATCACCTTTGCTGATGCAGCGCTGAAGTTTGATTTCTCTGCTACCGTACACATGTTGACAACGGTTGCTGAAATCGGTGCGGCCATCGGTGGTGTTGGTGCACTGTTCTTTATCATCTCCATACTTGGTACATTTATGGGTAAGAAGGTAGCGGATGGTGTGAGTGTTGTGCCTCAACTGGCTGAACCGGCCGGTGTTGTTGCAGCCAGACTGCATGGTGGCACAGAGCCACATATCAAGGGTCTGGAAGTACCAGGATCACTGGTTCTTTGCATGCTGCTGCTGACATTCCTCGTTGTTTATTACTTTGCTCAGTTTAAGTATATGGCAACAATCTGGGGAATCCATTAAGGCAAAACTGCTGTCTGTGAGGCGTATCAACTGAACTTCTGTCCCTCTGAAGATCATGAGATACGCTTCACAGTACGCTTAATATCAGAAAGGGAGCCCCGTAACGGGGCTCCCTTTTTCTTTAAAACTTGAGGCCGGAGCGGCCTGCTTCTGCCAACCCGACATTGCATCAGTGTGTGACTGGAAAGAGATGGACATGCAACGGCTTGCAGGTAATGATGCGGCAGCCTGTTCGAATCGGGACTGCTTTAGCTGTGAGGTCTTGAGCCTCTGGGTCTGAAAAGTCCGGCAAATGAATGACTGATCAGCCAGGGATTAGCACAATTACCCCATGAGTATAGATCATGACTGTTTACGAAACCCTCATATGCATCTGGAATAACAGGAGAACTGCAACAATGAAAAGGATTGGAATCGGTATATCCGGATTGGTATGGCTCATGCTGGCGACCACAGGCGCCTGGGCACAGACAGCGGCAGAGGCTGAGATGCATGCCGCTATACAGCAGCGTATGAGTGACATAAAGGAGCAGCATACGGGCACCGGTACGAAATCTTACGGTGACGATTATGACAGCGACGCAGCACTGAAGATCAGTCAGGCAGCGATCGGACGCAAGCTGGATGGATATCAATTTCTGGATCGTCAGGGGCAAACAGTTTCATTGGCCGATTATCGGGGTAAGCCCCTGATGATCAGCATGATTTATACCAGCTGCTTTCATATCTGTCCGACCACGACACAGAATCTTGCCCGTGCCGTCGCAACAGCTCGCAGCGCTGTGGATGAGGATGCCTTTCGCGTGCTCACCATAGGCTTCGATGCTCGGAATGACACACCGGACAGGATGCGGATCTATGCACGTCAGCAGGGTGTGAGCCGCGAGAAAAACTGGGCATTCCTGACTGCTGACCAGGCCACGATTGACCGGTTGACCACAGATCTGGGCTTTCTCTATGCGCCCTCATCCAAAGGCTTTGATCATCTGGTTCAGACCACGCTTGTGGATGGAGAAGGAAAAATCTACCAGCAGGTTTACGGCATGGAGGTTGATCCTGCCATACTTACCCAGGCCACGAAGGCGCTGGTGTTCGGTCTTGACCCCGTATCGTTCAACCTCTCATCGCTTGTTAACAGGGTGCGCCTGTTCTGTACGGTTTATGACCCGGCCAGCGACTCCTATAAGTTTAATTATGCGATGATATTCGGCATGGTTATAGGTGTGCTGGTGGTGACAGCCACAGGCATCACCCTTATCCGGCTCTTTCGTCAGGGTTAATGTGCCAGGGCCGGGAGATAATATGAACAGGATTCAGCCCCATGTCTGTGCGGGCTGATCTGCAGACAGGTAAAAAGATCAGGGCTAAAGGTGTGATTGCCCGGCTGAGCCGGGCAATGTTTCTGCGTATTGAAGCGTGGCTCAATACGCTTTTTGGGAGCAATAATCCGCTTTATCACCTGGGTGATCTCGGCTTCTATTTTTTCTATATCATGCTGGCTACCGGCACCTATCTGTTTTTCTATTATGAATCCACTGTGAGCGGCAGCTTTGACACGCTTGAATATCTGACAAATGAGCAGTGGTATCTGGGCGGGGTCATGCGCAGCCTGCATCGCTATGCTGCTGACGGCATGGTGCTGGTCATGGCCCTGCATATTTTGCGGGAGATGGTGCTGGGGCACTTTCGCGGTGCTCGCTGGTTTTCCTGGGTGACCGGTGTGCCGCTGCTTGTCATGGTCTACCTGAGCGGCATTATCGGATTCTGGATGGTTTGGGACAAGCTGGGGCAGTTCATTGCCGTGCGTACTTCAGAATGGCTGGATGTACTGCCTGTTTTCGCCTCACCCATGGCACGTAATTTTCTGTTCAATTCAGATATGACTGATACGTTTTTCCGGTTACTGCTGGTCATGCATATCGGTGTACCGCTATTCCTGCTGGCGGCGATGCTGGTGCACATTAAAAGGGTCAGCCATGCGCGCATTATGCCACCGGCCGGACTGGCAACGGGAACGCTGGCCGCACTGCTGTTGTTGTCGCTGCTGCAGCCGACAATCGGCCATGACCGCGCCAGTCTGGATATTGCTGTCAGCAGTTTGAACCTTGACTGGTTCTACATGTTTGCCTACCCGTTGATGGATATCTGGTCCATGGGCGCTGTATGGGCCCTGCTGGGTGGGGTGACCCTGCTTTTGTTTTTTTTACCTCTGTTGCCACCGCGTCCGGCATCTGAACCGGTGGCTGCCGTCAATCTGGATTATTGCAGCGGCTGCGGCTTGTGTGCTGATGACTGTCCGTATGAAGCCATCTCCATGCAGCAACGCAGTGATGGCCACTCCCTGTTCCGGCAGGAGGCCCATGTCATTGCCGGCAACTGTGTCCAATGCGGTATTTGCACGGGTGCCTGCCCCTCATCCAATCCGTTCCGGCATGCTACTGCCCCGGCCCTGCATCGGGCGGCAAAATTCAAGAGCGCTATTGAGATGCCGCAATGGAGTGTCGACAGCCTGCGTGCGACGATGACGCAGTCACTGGATGATATCCATGCAGAGCACAAGATTCTGCTGTTCGGATGTGCCTGTGCCATCGATGTTCAGGCGCATGCAACAGAAGACATCGCAGCTGTTATACTGCCCTGTATCGGCATGCTGCCACCGGCATTTGTCGAGCACGCCCTGTTGCATGGTGCGGACGGAGTGCTGGTGACGGGTTGCCGCGAGGGAGACTGTTACCACCGGCTTGGTAATTCATGGCTCAGAGAGCGGCTGGACGGCACTCGCCGGCCCTACCTGCGCCGTTCTGTGGATCGAAAGCACATAGACTTCTGCTGGGCAGCACCGCCGGATGAACGGCAAATAAAAAATGCCATTGACGCCATGCGACGCCGTGTGCGGGTGCGTTGACCTGCACCAGTCTATGGTAGATACACCAACCTTCAGCGGCCGTTTCCGGTGATGGCGGCAGGGGTTGGCCATATGAGCCTGATGTTGAACCGGAGACCATGATGCCTGCATCAATAACCGTTCGTTCAACCATAATTTATAAGGGGTTCTTCGGGCAGTTTTTTTTGATAAACTGCACGACGATTACGTCTGGCACGCTTTTTTTTCAGCCAAGGGGGGTATCACTTGGATAATTCTCATCAGGGAAACTTCATCTACCGTTTCCTGAAATCTATTCAGTTCAGCGGCAAATGGCTGTTTCAGCGTGCCGAGGGTGCGTGTAATACCGTTTTTGGAGAGAAGAACAACCCAATGTATTATCTGGGTGCCCTGACCTTCTTTTCCTTCTATATTCTTTTTATCAGCGGCGTCTACGTATATATTTTTTACAACACAGAAGTCAGTAGCGCTTATGCCTCAATTGAGTATCTGACCCATGAGCAGTGGTATCTGGGTGGGGTCATGCGCAGTCTGCACCGTTATGCTTCAGATGCCATGATCGTAACCATGGTGCTGCATCTGCTACGGCGTTTCTTCAATGACCGCTATAATGGCGGTCGGGCATTTTCATGGATTACCGGTGTGCCCATGCTCTGGATGGTGCTCATTACCGGTCTGCTGGGGTACTGGCTCGTCTGGGACCAGATGGCACAGTTTATCGCAGTGCGTACCTTTGAGTGGATCGACTGGCTACCGATCATTGCCGAACCCACGGCACGTAATTTTCTCTCCAATGCACATATGACAGATACGCTTTTCCGCCTGCTGGTGGTGACACATCTGGGCCTGCCGCTGATTCTGATGGCGGCCATGCTGATTCATATCAACCGGCTGCATCATCCCAAGGTGAACCCTCCAAGGCCGCTGGCCATAGGGATGCTTCTTGCCCTGCTGGCGCTTTCAATTGCCAAGCCGGCACTCAGCCATGCACCGGCAGACCTGGCAGTTGCTCCCAGTGTTATTAATTTTGACTGGTTCTATATGGCTGTCTATGCGCTGATGGGCTCATGGTCCATGGGGACGGTATGGGCGATAGTCGTCGGCGCTACCGCCTTTGCAATGTTGCTGCCGTGGCTGCCTCCCAAGAAGCGAGAACCGGCAGCCGTTGTTGACCTGAGCACCTGCAGTGGCTGTAACCTGTGTGTACTGGACTGCCCGTATGAGGCCATCCGTCTGGAGCCACGTTCGGATGGTAATACCCGATTCACCCAGGAGGCGCGTGTCATTGAAGATAAATGTGTCAGTTGTGGCATATGTACCGGTTCCTGTCCGTATTCCGTACCTTTCCGGCGCACAGAGAAACTGGTATCGGCGATTGAAATGCCACACTTTGGCATCCAAAAGCTTCGGGATGACGTTATCACAGCAATGCAGCAACCGGGCGAGCAGAAAATTTTTGTCTTTGGCTGCTCCCACGGGGTGGGTAAGCATGTTACGAAGCTGGACAAGCCGGGTGTAGTCGGCGTCAATGTGGAGTGTTCCGGCATGCTGCCGCCCTCATTTGTTGATTATGCCTTGCGTCAGGGCGCTGCTGGCGTTGTTGTTACCGGCTGCCGTGAGGGGGATTGCTATCATCGTCTGGGCAACCAGTTCACAGGGGAGCGTCTGAACAGGGAGCGCAAGCCGGAACTGAGCCATAAGGTTGCGCCGGAACGGGTCAGGTTGTTTATGGGGGCAGAGGCTGATAAGGAGGAGCTGTACGGGGAGCTTGAGAATTTTCACAGCTCACTTGCGGCTCTGGATGATGGTGGTGATATCCGGCATGAAGAAGATAAGGGAGGTAGCAGAGTATGAATACCTTGGGGCGTTATATTGGCCAGGGCGTGGTCTACCTGATATTCATCGCCTTTATCGGCTATTTTTCCACTTCACCAAGCTATCTGCATGTGCCGGCAGACATGGCCCTGATCAAATTCACCTTTTCCCATGCCGGCAAACGCATCAAGGAGTTTGATGATACGCGAACCAAAGAGGAGATGGCCAAATTACCACCGCAGCTGCGGACCAAAAAGCTTTCACGGGAGCGCACCTCATTGGAAGTTGAATTTGAGATGGATGGCCAGATGCTTTTCCAGAAAAAGATTCTACCGCGCGGACTGTCACATGATCTGCCGTCACCGATCTACGAACGTTTTATCGTGCCTGCCGGCGAACACCATTTTCGCGTGCGTATGAATGACGATATCCATGTTGAAGGATTTAATTATTTCGGCGAAAAGAGTGTCACGCTTGCCCCTCTGCAGACGATGATTGTTGATTTTGATGATATTCGTAATGAGTTTGTGATTGACTAACGTGCCTGAACAGAACAACTACAGATTTGATACTCCTGACCTGCAGTGTCAGCGGCTGGCCGGTGGTTGGCTAAAACTGGGGGTTACAACGCTCTGTATTGCCGGCATCTATGCCCTGTTGCTGGCGGTGGCGCGTACGCCACTGCTTAAGGACATTGTTCCCAGTGATGATTTCTTTTACACCTCACTGGTTATTCATGTCATCTTTTCCAATGTCTTCTGGTTTCTGGCCATGGCCGGAGTGCTGTGGAGCATGAACACCAGAGGCCGCTTTATACCACTGGGCTGGGCGGCCCTGTTTGTGGCCGCTGCCGGTGTGGCGGTGATTGCGCTTGCGCCATTCATCGGTGCCGGTAACCCGGTGATGGCCAACTATATTCCTTTCCTTAACAGTCCGCTGTTTTTTACCGGGCTGACCATCTCCGGGATTGGGTTTTCACTGCTTGTTTTGCGCACAACGATTGCTGTTCCGAGGCTCATGGTGAGCAAACCGGAGGGCAGCATAAGGTTTGGGATATTTACAGCTGCCAATGCAGCGGCGATGGCGATTCTGGCTTTCTTCTGGGCATTTTTTACCATGCCGGAGTCCATCCCTGATAAAGAGCTGTATGAGGGCCTTTTCTGGCTCGGTGGCCATGTGCTGCAGTTTACCCATGCCCTGCTTATGCTGGTTGCCTGGATGTGGCTGGCGAGCGCCAGCGGCGTGCGGCTAAAATTACCTGCCAGAATAGCGACGCTCTTCTTTACCCTGGCTCTGATTACGGTGGCCCTCACACCCATCGCGTTTCTGTCAGAGAACATTACCTCCACTGGCTTTCAGTTATGGTTTACGACGCAGATGCAGATCGGTGGTGCCGTTGCTACGGTACCGCTCGGTCTGGCCGTACTGGTCAGCCTGTTCTGGGCTGGAAAAGCGGCACCCGAAGTGCAGCCGCTACGCATCGCCCTGCTGCTCTCCATCCTGCTATTCGCACTCGGTGGAGTGCTGGGATATATGCTCCGTGAAAGCAGCACACTGGTAACGGCCCACTATCACAGCGTAACCGGGGCCGTGACACTCGCCTTCATGGCACTTGCCTACGACCTGTTGCCGCGTCTGGGATTCGGGGTTGTGCCGCATCGTCTGGCGCGCATGCAGGTTTATGCCTACGGAACCGGTCAGTTATTGCATGTGCTGGGGCTGGCCTGGGCCGGTGGTTACGGGATGGCTCGCAAGGTGGGTGGCAGTGGCCAGTCACTGGATAATCTGGGCCAGACTCTGGGGATGTCCCTGATGGGTCTCGGAAGCCTGGTTGCCACCATCGGCGGTATTCTGTTTCTGGTGATTGTCATCAACGCCATACGACAACGTGGACATGCACAAGTAGAATAAATAGTATCGTTTCATGAGTCCTCGTCTGGTTGTCGCCACCCTGGTGATGTGTGTTGCCCTGATTTTTGCCAGCTCCTTTATGCATCTGACCAACACAGGTCTGGGCAGCCCCGATTCCTATGGCCTCATTGCCCCCGGCGCTGTTTCGGAAGCTGGCGAAGCCACAACGGCAAAGCATGCAATTTTGCCATCCGGTATTGCCGATCGTGTTCACCGTGGCGTTGCCAACGTGTTGCAAATACTCATTGTTGCCGTGGCATTCGTTGCTTTTCGTAAGCGTAAGGAGCCCGATGCTCTGCCCCTTTTCGTGCCCATGGCGGCATTGGGAGTTTCGCTGATACTGGCCTTTCTTGGTGCCTGGTTTGGCTCCCCTTTGCGTTACCCCTGGATCATGATGACCAACCTCATCGGAGGCTTCACCCTGCTGGCTCTTTTCTGGTGGTTGGCGCTTGATGTTTTTGCATCCTCTGGAGCTGACAGCAAGAGGGGAGACAGGGTCAGAACCCCGGCCATTATGTCGTTGCTGGTACTCATCGTGGCCATTGTGCTGGGAGCATGGACTGATGTTTATTACGCAGCACTGGCCTGCTCGACACTGCCGGACTGTCAGGGGCAGTGGCTGCCGGGGTTAAAGTTGTGGGAAGGGCTCTCAATGCTGGGAACTCTGGATATTGATGCTCATGGCAGGGTGATTATTGACCAGGCAGTGGCGGCAGATATCCATATGGCCCATCGTATTGGAGCACTGGCTGCTTCTGCTATGATTTTCTGGCTTGCCATCAGGTCATGGAACGCAGGATCCGGTTTCAGGCCTCTTGGGGTGCTGTTATTGCTGCTGCTGTTGATTCAAACTGTTTCGGGCATCGTGACCGTAGCTGCTGGCTTGTCTGTAGCGGTGGTTGTCGGCCACAATCTGCTCTCAGCTCTGCTTGTCATTAATATTCTTACCCTTATCCACCGTAGTGCGGGAAAACATAGGGCTCTTTCATAGCCACGTAAGCAGGCTTTGTTATATCTGCGTGTTTGCTGCAGGTTTTTTTATTTTTTGGTTTTTTTAGCTTTCTTACTCTGCTGCCGGAGAACCTTATCCCTCAGTGAGAAAGGAGATTTAATGCCGGCAAACACCATTTTGGCGTTACTGTCGCCAGCAGTGGTGAACTCTACGTCACCAACATCAACCATGCGTTGAATGATGGTCTGTTTCACCTGGATATCCCTGACACCCTTCAGACTGATGCTTTGCTCTTCTATACAGGTGATAATGCCATGCCTGCTTTGTACATCGTCGTTACTGATCCTGAACTGCCATGTGTAACGGTTATAGATGATTGCCAATATGAGCAGCGAGGCCAGCAGCATATTGAGTACGACCTGTATTCGTGGCATATCAAAGAAGAATGGCATCAATGTCAGTATCAGTATGGCGATGAAAGATCCCATCTGGTTTAACCATGATGGTCTGTCAATGTAATCGAGCTTTGCCTGGTTCATTCGAGTTACCACATTATAAGATGATGAGGGATGGGTGGAGATCAGATCACGGGATTAATTGTACTCTTTTCCCCCGATATGTCGCCACGTTTTTATAAGTGATGACCGTTGACTAAATATGATCATTTGTCAAATATTGGTTATGCTGAACGCCTTCCCGGTTCAGAACGTTGATGGCAGGGTTTAACTGTCCTGAAGGCAGGTGCCTGCCAGCAGGCGGGGCAGCAGAGAGAGGGGGAATAGCTTGAATGAAAAGTAAAATACTGCGGTTTATCTTCCTGACTCTGCTCATGCCAACGGGGTTGATGGCAGACGGTTTGAGTGACAGCCCTTTCCCTTATGGCCTGCTGGAGCTTCGGGGGTCTCCCATGGAAATGAGTGAGAATGGAACGTTTCGAATTTACTCGGGTTCCACAACTTATGTTGAAGGCACTTTCAGCATTGAAGACAATAAAATGACAGTTCAC
>JAIPJD010000048.1 GCA_021734365.1 Mariprofundaceae bacterium
CGGGGTAGTCTCTGTGTGTCATTCATAATATTCTCCTGCTATTAAATGGGCACATCGAAAGCCTGTTTGGGGTGTACACGGTTCACGGACGATGTGTAGTGGCGGCGAAAGGTATAGACGGGAGCAAATCAGAAACATATGGCAAATTGTCGCACTCGCCTGCAGAACCCCGCCTGGATGAAAAGCTGAGTGAACCGGTTAGAACATCGGGTGGGCTGATGCGGACGGTTTCCACGTTTAAGCACGCGGCTGGTAAGCAAAGTCCATCGACATATCAGGCTTATCTGCTTTTGTCGGGGCTTTTTCGTTGAGGAATCGTCATTGTCCGGCTATCTTCCACCGCGCTTAAGAAAACGGGCGGAAGACAGGTCATCTCTCCCCGGCACAAACCCAGGAAAAGGATAGGTAATCATGGCAAGAAAGTTTAATTTCAGTGCAGGCCCGGCAATGTTGCCGACAGCCGTGATCGAGCGAGCGCAGCAGGAGCTGCTGGAGTGGAATGGCTCCGGCATGTCGGTGATGGAGATGAGCCATCGTGGCAAGGAGTATATGTCCATTGCGGCAAAGGCGGAGAAAGATCTGCGCGAGGTGATGAGTATCCCTGATAACTACAAGGTGCTCTTCCTGCAGGGGGGCGCCTCTTCCCAGTTTGCCATGATTCCGTTGAACCTGATGGGCGACAAAACCAGTGCCGATTATATGAATACCGGCATGTGGTCGAAAAAAGCCATCGCAGAAGCCAAACGCTATTGCAACGTCAACATCGCTGCAGATACCTCTGAGGGCGGCTTTACCAGCGTGCCGACGCAGGCAGAACTGAAGCTCGATCCTGATGCAGCCTATGTGCATTATACGCCGAACGAGACCATTGGTGGTGTTGAGTTCGATTATATTCCGGAGACGGGCGACGTGCCTCTGGTGGCGGATATGTCTTCCACCATTCTTTCACGTCCGCTTGATGTTTCCAGATTCGGTATGATCTATGCCGGTGCACAGAAGAATATCGGCCCTGCGGGTCTGACCATCGTGATTATCCGCGATGATCTGCTGGGCAAGGCTTCAAGCATCACGCCGACCATGTTCAACTACGCCATTCATGCGGAGAACGACTCCATGTATAATACACCGGCGACCTACAGCTGGTATGTGGCAGGTCTGGTCTTCGAGTGGATCAGGGAGCAGGGGGGGCTTACTGCGATGGCCACGGTTAACAGGCGCAAGGCCGATAAGCTTTATGCAGCAATTGATGCTACCGATTTTTACGGCAGCCCCGTGGCAATCAATGCCCGCTCATGGATGAATGTGCCTTTCACGCTGGCCGATGCTGAGCTGGACGCTGCTTTCCTTGCAGGTGCTACGGAACGCGGGCTGGTAACCCTTAAAGGGCATCGTTCCGTCGGCGGTATGCGCGCCAGTATCTATAATGCGATGCCGGAAGCGGGTGTGGATGCACTGGTTACCTGGATGCAGGAGTTTGAAAGCAACCCGGGGTAACGTTCCATATTAACGATAAAGCGGCTCTTTCGAGGGCCGCTTTTTTTATTGTTTCGAATCTCTGCTGGTATTTATCCCCTTGCACATGTAATGGATAAAGCAACTATCAATACAGATATCGAACATGATATTGCTGTCTCTATTTCCGTTGAGGCAACCTTTCCCACACCGCCGATGTTAGTTTCTGAAGAGATTGCAGCGTTTCCTCACGAACTTGAGTATAAAGAACATGAGGATCAGGCGATGGATTTAGTAAGTCGAATTGTATTTGCACGCGCTGCCCCTCATGGATCATGTCGATCGTGATACATTTTGAGTTTTCTTCTCCCGTGCGGGAAATGTCGATTTTAAAACTCATCAGATATTTCTTTCCTCTTTTTGCTGTTGCCAATGTGATCAAGTTTAGCCGGATAAATAGCCAGCGTGAACAGTTTAACTATGCTATCCCATCCACTATGTCCGTTAAATAATGGGGATTTATAGCCGATATTCATACGATCTGCACTTTGGCATGGCCGGCCATTGGCTTAATAATGGCTTCTTTCGGCCAGAAGTGCCGGCTCAAAGTTTACTGGTTTTCAGGTTGCCAGTTCTGGATATGTTCGATGTAGAAAGATTCTTCTTTAAGCTTTTCAGTGTCGGGAATGAAGACGGCCATCTGCGAGGTTTGGAGGTGTTCATCCCAGCCTGCGATGAACTGGTGATAGAGCTCATTCATCATCTGTTCGTTTTCGATGGCCTTGGGGCCGATGTAATTTTCACTGGAGGCGATTTCTCCGCGTACGGCTATATCGAGGTTGCCAATGATGCGACTGCTGTTGGTGTCGATGGCTTTGAACTGGCCTGCAACATTCAGATAAACGAGCCACGGCGTTCCCGGCGCCAGTGAAGTGATAGTGTCGATCATCTGCACCTTGCCGGGCAGAGGTGCTGCACTCTGGCGATGCAGTACAGCGTGCGAATAGATGCCCCGCACCAGAAAATCGAATGTTCCGGGTTTCTCTTTAATGATCAGACCATGTTCTTTGTCTGCTTTCAGTCTGCGGCCTGTCCAGCCTTCGGACTCTGAGGTTTCAAAGATGCGTGCATCGGCTTCAGAGGCCGTTTCAGCATAGGTGCAGGGCCTCCAGCTTTTTCGATCCTGTTGCAGGCGCCAGGCCTTGTCGCCTGCAGCTGAAAGTGCATCAATGGTGAAAAAGAACTTCATGCCATATCTCTGATTTCAGGCAGGGAACGCTCAGGGTTAATGCGAAGTGATATCTCACCGTTCAGGAGGCGTAGAAGATCGTTGCCGACCAGTTCGCGACGCCACCCATGTAGTATTGAGAGTTCAGGCGGCTCACCCTTGCGCTGTTTGCCCCAGGAGGCCAGTGCCCCCAGCTCCCGCTGATTGACCAGGATGTTTGCGGCGATGGATTCTTCTTCGGCCCTTAGACGAACAAGGGTGTCCAGCAGCTCCTGTCGCAGCTCAGTGCCGGAGGTGTGAAAGCTGCGGGGATGCAACCTGGGCCAATCTTCCTCGGGGCACTCCGCACCCCGGTTCCACGCTGCAATAATTTCACTGCCAAAGCGTTTGATAACACCATCTGAGAGGCCTCGCATGCGGCCCATGGTGTTGAGATCCAGATGATCTTTTTTGGACAGGTCAATAAGGGGGTCATCAGCAACAATCCGCCTGCGGGGAATGTTTTTGTGCATTGCGTGATCTTCGCGCCACGCTGCCAGCTCTCTTAATATGGCCAGTTGACGGGGCCTGAGCCTGTTTACCCCTTTAACGCGCCAGTAGACCTCCTGCCTGTCGATCCGGTAAGTCTCTTCACTGGAGAGCGTCGCCTGCTCCTCAAGCAGCCATCCTCTGCGCCCTTTGGCCTGAAGCTGCTCCTCCAGATGCTGGTAGACAGGCATCAGAAAGATCACGTCATCAGCAGCATAGGTGAGCTGTTTGGAGGTCAGTGGCCGTGCAAGCCAGTCACTGAACGACTCCTGTTTGGGGAGTGCCTTATTCAGGATGCGCTGGACCAGGTTGCCGAAGCCGATCTGCTGCCCGTAACCAAGCAGTGCTGCGGCCACCTGCGTATCAAAGAGTGGAACAGGCAGGCCGCCCGATTCAAGCATGATGATCTCAAGATCCTGCCTGGCAGCATGAAAAACCTTCAGGATGCTTTCGTTATGCATCAGCTCCCAGACAGGGGAGAGATCGTCAATCACTGTCGGATCGATGACGTAACATTGCTCTCTGCTGGCAATCTGAAGCAGGGCAAAATGGGCATAGTAGGTTTTTTCCCGATGAAACTCGGTATCTACACAGAGTACGGTTGCCTTTGCCAGTTCGTTGCATGCTTGCCTGAGCGCATCAGTAGTGTCGATATAGCTGTAATTTTCGGACATGGGCGAAAACTAACAGCGGCGATGGTGAATGACAGCAGCGGTTGAAATATTATGCCATAATTTGACCTGCCGGATGGTCGCTATAGTATGCCAGCGCACTCCTGTTGCGGGTGCAAAATCCCGGATTTGGAGCCTTTCCAGTGTTGAAACCTGTTGAAATTACCCTGAACCGCTTCGGTTATCCGGTCGAGATGGGTAAAAGTGTAGCGGCAGTGCAGGATGTGCTTGCAGATCGTTTCCCGAAGGCTTAAGGAGTTTCTGTTGTGACCAAGGTTTGGATTGCGGACAAGATGTCTGAGCGGGCAGTTGAAGTATTCAGGGCCCGTGGTATTGAAGTGGACTACAAACCGGGACTTTCGGTTGAAGAGCAGATCGCCATTGCCGGTGAGTATGACGGGATTGCAGTTCGCTCCTCCTCAACGCTGAAAGGCGGCCTGCTTGATGCGGCGAACCGTGTGAAGGTGATCGGCAGGGCAGGTATCGGTGTTGATAATATCGATGTTCCACTCTGTTCCCGTCGTGGCGTGGTGGTAATGAACACGCCCTTTGGAAACACCATCACAACAGCTGAATTGGCTATCTCTCATCTGCTGGCGGCTGCCAGAAATATTCCCCAGGCATCGGTTTCTACCAAAGCCGGTAAGTGGGAGAAGAGCCGTTTTATGGGCATGGAACTGACCGGTAAAAAGGCCGGTGTGATCGGTGCCGGAAATATCGGTGCCATTGTCTGTGATCGCCTTAAAGGTCTGCATATGAGTGTGCTGGTCTATGACCCGTTTATCAGCGATGAGCGTGCAAATGCCATGGGTGTGACCAAGGTTGCCTCGGTTGCCGAGCTGGTTGAACAGATTGATGTGCTGACGATTCATGTGCCGCTGCTTGATGCAACCCGAAACCTGATTGATGCCGAAATGATCGGCCGCATGAAGCCGGGCTCAATTATCGTCAACTGCGCGCGGGGTGGCATTGTGGATGAAGATGCGCTCTATGATGCGCTCAAGTCCGGCCATATTCGTGCGGCAGCCCTGGATGTCTATACTAAAGAGCCGGCACGGGAAAACAGGCTGTTTGAACTGGAAAATGTTAGTTGTACACCACATATCGGCGCTTCAACTGAGGAGGCTCAGGAGAATGTAGCCGTTCAGATTGCGGAACAGATGGCCGACTACCTTCTTGCCGGAACTGTAAGCAACGCTGTGAATGTGCCTTCGGTTTCTGAGGAGGAGTACAAGCAGCTTCAGCCTTATATCCAGTTGACTTCACGCCTTGGCAAGCTGCTTGGACAGGTTGTTGAACCGGGCTTCTCAAAATTGAGCGTTACCTTTGAAGGCCATGTCTCTGAGCTTAACCGTAAACCATTGATGAATGCAGCTCTGCAGGGTGTTCTCTCTTCAAGTATTGCCGATGTGAACGCTGTCAATGCGGGTATGCTGGCAACCGAGCGAGGCATTGATGTATCCGAGGTTGCCAGAGACAAATCGGATCACTTCAACAACCTCATTCGTCTGGAGATTAAGGGAAAGGATGGTCTGCAGAGCGTATCAGGAACGGTTTTCGATGGCGTAAATCCGCGTCTTGTCAGCATTGATGGCTGTGAAATCGAGATGGCTCCGGCCGGGCGGATGATCTTTGTTCGTAATGAGGATAAGCCGGGTGTGATTGCTGCAATGGGTGCGGTGCTGGCAAAGGCAAATATCAATATCGGCGACTTCAGACTGGGGCGTGAGAAAGAGAGTGCCTCTGCCATCGCTCTGATTTCAGTCGATTCAAAACCTGATGAGAGTGTTATTGAAGAGATGAAGACACTGGAAGGCCTGCGTACGGTTCGTTACGTTGAACTGGAGACCCTGTGAGCCCTTTGAAGCCTGTTATTGGTCTCGAAGATGCCTTTGGCAGCCGTGCTCGCCAGTTACGTCTTCTGCAGGGGAAGCTTTTTGATATTTATGCCCAGGCCGGGTATGAGGAGGTCATTCCTCCGCTGGTCGAACGCCCTGAAACACTGAGTTCGGGGGCCGGCCGCTTCCTTCTGGATCAGACGCTGATCTTTTCTGACCCGGCCGATGCAGGCCTGCTGGCCATTCGTCCTGATATGACACCCCAGGTGGCCCGTATTGCTGCTACCAGACTGCAGGACAGAAGTGAGTTGCGGCTCTGCTATTCCGGGCCGGTCATGCTGGCCAGACCCGATCTGCGTACCGGATCACGGCAGCAGTGGCAGACCGGAGTCGAGTGCCTGGGGCTGGCCGGTGAAGATGGGGATGTTGAGGTAATGCACCTCGCAGCTCTCTCCATGCACGCGGCCGGCTTTGATAAACCTGTACTTCAGGTGGGGCACATGGGCCTGATTCGGGCACTGGTGGCTGACAGTTCGATACGTCTTGAAGCGTGGTGCGAACTCCTCTCCCGCCGCTCTCCGGAAGACCTTTCTCAGTGCCTGTTGACCGAAGCAGTATCAGAGCAGTGCAAAGAAGCACTGATGACCATGGTTTCCGGCCGTGCTGACCGTATGTGGCTGGAATCAAAGCGTAGCAAGCTTGGTGAGCCGTTTGATCGTGCTGCAACAGAGCTGCTGCATCTGGTTTATACCGTTTCAACACGCCTCAGTGGAGAGGTGGATGTCAGTGTTGATGCTGCGGTAATGCCACGCTTTCTCTACCACAGTGGGATGGTTTTTTCCGGTTTTGCTGCCGGTGCAGCTCAGGCGCTCCTCCATGGTGGTCGCTATGATGCCATGATGGCTCTGCACGGTAGAGATATGCCTGCAACAGGATTTTCATTCGATCTCTGGAGCTGGCTGGACGCGGTTTGATTTGACGGGAACTTAACCACAGAAACACAGAGATAGTTTTATGCTTCGTGTTTTTGAGGTTCAACAATTGAGGATAACATGACTAATACAGTAGCGATCGGGATTCAGTGGGGAGATGAGGGCAAGGGTAAGATTGTCGATCTTCTGGCTCCGAAAATGGATGTCGTAGCCCGGTTTCAGGGCGGTCCGAATGCAGGCCATACGCTGGTTATCGGCGATAAGACAACGGTCCTTAATCATATCCCCTCCGGCATCCTGCACGCGGACACGCTTAGCCTGATCGGTAATGGTACGGTGGTGGATCCATTCCGCCTGGTCGAGGAGATGGATATGCTGCTTGCCGCCGCTGTTCCGGTATCCGAGCGCCTTCGAATTTCTGATCGCTGTCAGTTGATTCTTCCGTATCACCGTGCTCTGGATGCAGCCCGTGAGGCGGCCAAAGGCAAGGCGAGGATCGGCACAACCGGGCGTGGCATCGGCCCCTGTTATGAAGACAAGACGGCCCGCCGTGGCATCCGTCTGGTCGATTTGACGTGCGAAGACCTGGATGCACGTCTTGATGAAAATCTCCGCTATGTCAACTTCATGCTGACTGAATTTCTCAATTCCAGGCCGGTCTCCCGGGAAGAGGTGACTGAGGCGCTTGATCTGGCACGTGAGCGGCTGTTGCCTCTGGCTGCAGATGTCACACTTATTTTGCACAGGCATATTAAAGCGGGAGATCGTATCCTTTTTGAGGGAGCGCAGGGCTCCATGCTGGATGTGGATCATGGCACTTATCCGTTTGTAACATCATCCAATACCGTTGCCGGTGCAGCCCTGGCGGGTCTGGGTGTTGGCCCCGGTCATGTTGATGAGGTTCTTGGCATCTGTAAGGCCTATACAACACGTGTGGGCGCAGGACCATTTCCGACAGAGCTTTATAATGCCGAAGGCATGTGTGATGCCGAAAACTCAGGAAAACATATGGCTGAGCGTGGCCATGAGTTCGGTGCAACAACAGGACGCCCGCGCCGTACAGGGTGGTTTGATGCTGTTGTGGTTCAGCATGCTGTCCGCATTAACGGCGTGACAGGGCTTGCGATTACCAAGATAGATGTGCTTGATGGCCTTGCAGAGGTGAAGCTTTGTGTTGGTTATGAAAAGGACGGCAAACATCTGGAATCGATTCCGGCAGATTGTAACGCACTTGAAACGTGCACGCCGGTCTATGAGACACTGCCCGGATGGAGTGAGAATACTTTCGGGGCAACTTCACTGGATCAGCTTCCGGATAGTGCCAGAGCCTTGCTCAGACGTATCGAAGAGGTATGCGAATGCCCGGTAACGATGCTGTCAACCGGCCCGGACAGGGATCACATTATTCACCTGTAACTGTCTTGAACTAAAAACTGGCCGCGCATCACGCGCGACCAGTTAAGTCTCTAAAATTAAAGCGGAGTTACGTTCTCTGCCTGAGGACCTTTCTCGCCCTGAGTCACTTCCATAGTGACTTTCTGACCTTCATGTAGTGATTTGCGGCCACCTGTTTCATTGATTGCGCTGAAGTGTACAAAGACATCTTTGCCACCTTCCTGCTCGATGAAGCCGAAGCCTTTCTCGTCGTTGAACCACTTAACTGTACCTGTTACTTCATTTGACATATTACTATATTACTCTCTTAATAAAAAAATTCCCGTCTTTCACGAGTGTTACAAGCCTTAACTTCACAGCAAAGTGAGTGTGAAAGCAATCTATATTTTAGAAAATGAGGGGTGAGAGGGAGCCAACCGGCTCTCTGGTAGTGAAAGAGAGAGGTTGATCAGCTAAGCTCTCTGCATGATTCCGGAATTCTTTTTTTCATCAACGCCTCACATCCATTTTGGATCCGGTAAGCGGTCAATGTTAACTGAACTGGCCGGAAGATTTGGAAAGAAAATGGTGCTTGTTACCGGTGACAGTTCTTTTGACAGTTCGGGTCGATGTCAGCAGCTCTGGCAGGAACTAAGCCGGAATTTTGAGATCAGGCGGGTCAGGGTATCGGGAGAACCGTCACCGCAACTGGTGGATAAAGCTGTGGCTGAACACCACAATTTTTCTGCTGATTGTGTGGTTGCGATTGGTGGCGGCAGTGCCGTTGACGCGGGCAAGGCGATCGCAGGGCTTCTGCCGGGCGGAGAGTCCGTGATGGAGTATCTGGAGGGTGTGGGTAAGGGCAAAGCGTATGCCGGGCCTTCCACACCATTGATTGCCATCCCTACCACGGCTGGAACAGGTGGAGAGACGAGCAGGAACGCCGTACTCTCTGTTGTGGGCGAGAAGGGGTTCAAGAAATCCTTTCGTCATGAGGCGCTGGTGGCCAGATATATTATTCTTGATCCGGAACTGACACTGGATTGCCCGGCAGAGCTGACGGCTGCCTGCGGCATGGATGCATTAACACAACTGCTTGAATCCTATGTTTCGAGTGCTGCAAATCCAATGACCGATGCTCTGGCCATAAGCGGACTGGAGAGGGTGCGGGACTCTCTGCTGACTGCTGTCGAAGATGGTGATGATATTAATGCCCGCACGGGCATGTTGTACGCATCATCACTTTCAGGGCTTACACTGGCGAATGCCGGCCTGGGTTCCGTTCATGGTCTCGCCTCGCCGTTGGGAGCCCTGTTTCCAATTCCACACGGCGTGGTTTGCGGCACGCTTCTTTTTGAAGCGACACAGATCAATATTACCGCCATGTATCAGAGGGTGCCGGACCATCCGTCACTGGAGAAATATGCTGATGCGGGCCGACTGTTTACGCGGCAGGCATCACTGGATTCATACGCTGCGCGGGAGGCACTGCTCGGTATACTGCAGGCGTGGAGCGGACGGTTAATGATGCCGCGACTCTCCCGGTTTGGTGTCAGCGAAGAGGATATTGACCGCATTGTAGCGGGAAGCCGGGGCAACAGTATGCAAACAAACCCTGTAAGGCTTACTGATCAGGAGATTGCCGGGATTGTTCGACGTCGTTTGTAGGTTTCCTTCTGCCCATCAGTTCCGGCCACGCATCACGGATATATTCATAGCCGGACCACAAGGTAAGGATGGCGGCGATCCAGAGCAGGAGCAATCCGACTGAATGCATGTTGATGCCACCCATATCTATATGCAGGAGCAGGGCAATGATTGAGATCATCTGGGCTGCTGTCTTCATTTTACCAAGCATGGATACATGCACAGTGGCAGCATGTTCAGCCAGCCACTCGCGCAGGGCGCTGATGGCGATTTCACGCCCGATAATAATGACAGCAAGCAGTGCAGGAACCCGCTCCGCCTCAACCAGAACCACCAGAGCAGCTGCCACAAGCAGTTTGTCTGCAACAGGGTCAAGAAAGCGCCCAAAAGCGGTCACCTCCCCCCGTGTTCTTGCAAGATGGCCGTCCAGCCAGTCTGTTGCTGAAGCCAGGGCGAATATGGCGGCAGCCAGGATGTAACCCAAAAATCCGGGAAGATAGAAGGCGATCATAAAGAGCGGGATGAGTAGAACCCGCCCGATAGTCAGTTGATTTGACAGTGTCCATTGCATGCCCTTATTTATGACGGATATGGGTAAATTGGTAAAGGTTTTTTCTTTCTTCCATCTGCATGCGGTCTGCTTAAGTGGGGGCTTTCAGGGCTAAGTGGTTGGCCTTAAAGGCTCTGCGCTGTAATCCACAGAAGCTGTGGATAACTTCGTGGATAACTTTCCTCTATTTTCGCTGAAATATGGCTCTGTCACAGAGTGCAATCTCATGCCTAATAATTAGGCAGAAGATAAACATTAATGATTTCAAATATATACAATATAATATGTACATTATAATTGAAGGCAGACCGGTAATTAAAGAAAATTAATTTTTTACTCTGAGCCGGTGGATAAAAATTATCATTTGGTAATATGGATCTGTCTGAGAGCTTCATAGACAACTGCGGAGCAGGCGGATGAAAGATTAAGTGAGCGTACGGGTGCATCACTGCGCATGGCCAGTTTTACCGGAGTGATCTGCTGACGGATAAACTCGGGCAGGCCTCTTGATTCAGGCCCCAGCACCAGCACATCCTCCACCCTGAACTCCACCTCCCATGTCAGTGTGGTTGCCTTGGTGGACAGGGCATACCAGTTTCGATCTTCTCCAAGCGCATCTCTTACACTCTGCCAGTCCGGATACTCTTTCACCTCAAGATGCTCCCAGTAGTCCAGCCCGGCACGCCTTACCTGTTTCTCGTCCAGACTGAACCCCAGAGGATGAACCAGATGCAGTTGGCAACCGGTGCAGGCACAGAGACGGGCGATGTTACCGGTATTGGGAGGGATCTCCGGCTGATAGAGGACGATGTGGAGTGGTGTGTTCATATTATCGAACCCTGGTTGGGTTGCATAACTCAGTCCATTGCTATCTGTCATAACTGATGTTTCCGGTTGGCAGTTCAGGTTTTCGGGCATGAAGCGGAACATTGCCTTCGTCTGCTCCTCCGGCCCGGATTGTGACCTGGATTCCAGAAAGTTTAACTTTGATGAATCAATATCCGCTGAATTTGAGCGGTTTTCCGCTCTGGAGGAGTTATGATTGCAAGACGACTGGCCGAATCAGTACTGTTTCTTGAGACAACCTGCCGGACCGATGCGGACAGGGAGTATACCGGTGCGATCCACCGCGTAATCGAGGAGCACTCATTGATGCGTGAGGCGCTGGAAGATATCCGTAATCAGTCCAATGCCGGGGCTGTCTCTTCACTGGCGGAGACGGCACTGCAACGTACAACCGCAGGTGTTTCGATTAATACTGAGAAGGCACTGCGTGATACACTCTCCAAACTTGCGGAGATACTGCCAAGTGATGAACAGATTCAAGAGATGATGATTGCAAAATCACTGATCCGTAAAGTTCTGGAGTAGCAACCCCGGTACATAGCCTATCAGCGCTGGAAAGCTCTTCGCGCTTGCGTCACACTCCGCCCATGGCTGGTCACTCATCTGTAAACACGAATACAGCTCGATCTCTTGAAGTTCGTGAACTGTCACTCTCCGTGCCGATTTCCGGCGAACATGTTGAAGCGGTATCCCGTGTCTCTTTGGTGCTGAAACCGGGCAGAGTGCTCGGACTGGTAGGAGAATCGGGTTGCGGCAAGTCGCTCACGGCCCAGGCAATACTTCGACTGGGCGAACATCAGGGTGTAATGCGAGAGAGCGGGGACATTTTTCTTGATGGTGAGAGCCTGTTTTCCATGGAGGAGGAGCGGCTGCGTCGCATGCGTGGCGGACACGTATCAATGGTGTTTCAGGAGCCGATGACAGCGCTTAATCCGGTGTTTTCGATCGGCAGCCAGATTACGGAGGTGATCCGTCTTCACCTCGATATGGACAAGGGTGAGGCCAATACCCGCGCACTGAAGCTGTTGCACGATGTCGGTATGCAGGATGCTGAAGCGGTGTTGAAGCAGTATCCCGATGCACTTTCGGGCGGCATGCGGCAGCGCGTACTGATTGCGATGGCGATGGCGGCCGACCCCGCCTATATTATTGCCGATGAGCCAACCACGGCACTCGATGTTTCAGTACAGAAACGGATTATCCAGCTGCTTCGTGATCTGCAGCGGCAGCGTAATCTCGGTATGTTACTGGTAACCCACGATTTCGGGCTGGTGGCCGAGCTGGCCGATGATGTGGCGGTGATGTATGCCGGCCAGATCGTTGAGTCGGGAAGTGTTGAGCAGATATTCAACAGGCCTGCCCACCCTTATACCCGGGCCCTGATGGGATGCAGGCCGGAGGTGAGCGAGCCGGGAGCTTCACTGCCGGTGATAGCCGGGCAAGTGCCGCCACCGGGAAACTGGCCATCCGGTTGCCACTTCGCCAAACGTTGTCCTCTTGCCGATACAGCCTGTTCTGAACCGATCTCTATTGATGCATGGTCAGACGGGAAGCATCAGGCCCGCTGCATCCATGCTGAGGAAAAACTTCCCGGGTTGGAGGTTGCCCTGTGAGCGTGCTTAAGGCTGACGGACTGAGCAAATCCTTTCGTCGCGGCGGCCTGTGGGGCGGCGGCATCAGCCATAAAGCAGTCAACAATGTCACCTTTGCGCTGAAAGAGGGGGAGACGCTGGCCATTGTAGGCGAATCGGGCAGCGGTAAATCAACAACGGCACGCATGGCGATGCGCCTTCTTGATGCTGATGAGGGCTCCGTACATCTGCTGGGTGAAGAGATCACTTCGGCCAGTGGGAACACGTTGCGCATATTGCGCAAAGATATTCAGATGGTATTTCAGGACCCGTTTGCCAGCCTCAACCCGCGGATGAAGATTGTTGAAACAGTCGGTGAGGGGCTTCGTGTCCACCGTCCGGAAATGAACCATCAGCAACGGCGTGAAAAAGTTGCTGAGACGCTTGCCCTTTGTGGCATAGGTGAAGAGGCGCTGGACCGTTATCCACACCAGTTTTCCGGTGGACAGCGGCAGCGTGTCGGCATTGCGCGCGCCCTCATTGTGGAGCCGAAGGTGCTGGTGCTCGATGAGCCGGTATCAGCGCTTGATGTATCGGTCCAGGCGCAGATTCTCAACCTGCTGAAAAAGATCCAGAAGGAGCGCAACCTCTCCTACCTTTTCATCTCTCACGATCTCTCAGTGGTTCGGCATGTGGCCGACCGTGTGGCTGTGATGTTTGCCGGCCGTGTGGTTGAGCAGGGTACGATTGAAGAGGTGTTTGGAGCACCGCGCCATCCCTATACGAAGATGTTGCTTGCGGCCCGTCCGATTGCCCATCCTGACCAGCGGAAAGAGAATAATGGCAATGGTGGTCTGGATCGTGAGGGCGTGGCTGAGAGTGGTTGCGTATTCCGGCTTCGCTGTGCTTTTGCTCAGGATGATTGTGCCGGGTTCGAGGCCTCGATTCAGAGTGATGAATCTGAACATACATATGCCTGCCTGCATCCACTGGATAAAAGCTAGGGCGTGTTAACACTGATCACTGCCGAAGTGTCCTCAACCTTTTCGCAACAGATCGTGGCTGATTTTCAGCCGGGAACCCCGCTTGCTGAGGGGATGCCGGGTTATATCTATCGCGAAGAGCAGGTAAATCTGGCGGAAGAGATTGGTGATGCCTTTGATGGTGGTCGGGTGTTGCTGGCTGAGGCGGAGACCGGAACCGGCAAAACACTTGCCTATCTGATTCCCGCACTTCGCTCTTCCGAAAAAATACTGATCTCCACCCATACCAAGGCGCTGCAGGATCAGCTGATGCATCGTGATATCCCTGCGGTACAAAAGGCGATGGGGCTGAAGCGGGGCATCTCGCTGCTTAAGGGGCGCAGCAACTACCTCTGCCCGCACCGGCTGAAAAGCTCTGTTACCAACCATCAGATTGAGATGTGGGCCAGGAAGTCGCTGCTGAAAGTACAGCAGTGGGCCAATGAGAGCAGCGACGGGGATCTCTCCGGCCTGCCATTTGATGTGTTTGAGAAAGGGATTGGACCGATGGTGACGGCAACGGCCGACCAGTGCGGTGGCAGCAAATGCCCGGAGTGGAACAGCTGCCCGTTGATGAAGGCACGGCAGCGGGCACAGGAGGCGGATATTGTCATCTCCAACCACGCACTGCTGCTTGCCGACGCGGCGCTGAAGTCGGGAGATTTCGGCGAGATTCTTCCTGCCTTTGATGGCTATGTCCTGGATGAAGCACACAGTCTGCCTGATCTGGCCTGCCAGCATTTTGGCATCCAGCTTTCGAGGCTGAAGTTGATTCAGTGGCTAAACGACATGCAGGCGGCTCTGGACGAACTGAGGGATGAAGCAGCTTTGAAGAAGGATGTGGTCGAGGCAGGGCGGCTCGCACTGGATGCCTGGCCCAACAGTGATATGAAGGTGGTTGAGGCCGCCTGGCAACCGCTGGTTGAACTGGCTGCCAGCCGGAGCGGGCGCAGTGAGGATATGGCCAAGCTGGCCGAACGTGCCGATATGATTAGGCAGGATATGGCGGCTGTCGAGAAGCCGAATGACGGGTTTGTAGCCTGGAGTGAGG
>JAIPJD010000049.1 GCA_021734365.1 Mariprofundaceae bacterium
CGGTATGCTTAAGGAGCGGGGAGGTGAGTTGGTTCTCGCCCAGGCTCCCAGGAGTATGGGCCTTGTCAAACGTGAAGGAAGCCGGCATGAACGGCTGGTGCCCTATCATGCCCGCACACGGTTGAGGACATTTGCGAATATCGAACGCGCACTGGAGTATGCTGAGGACAAGCTGTTGCTGCATCTGGGCGAGTCGGGTGTCCGGGAAGATCGAACTGTTCGTCTCGAAGATTCTGCACTGCTGCAGGATTTCGATGAACAGCAGCGTATAACCATTGCTGCATATTTCCATATCAGGAAGATCAAACGAAAAAAGTACCTGTTCCGGATCGGTGATCAGGGTGATGAACTGTTTGTCATACTGCGTGGACAGGTTGAAATCCTGTTGCCATATTCATCAAAAAAGAGACTCATACTGGCAAAGTTTGGCCCGGGCATGACTGTTGGTGAAGTGGCTTTTCTTGAGCCCGGATCCCGCACGGCAGATGGACGTGTCACAGAAGACTGCACCGTCGCCATTCTGGGGCAAAAGGCGTTTAATCAAATGTGTGAGCAGCATCCGGATCAAAGCATACAGCTATTGCTTAAACTCGGCCGTGACCTGGGCGAAAATCTGCGTCGAACCAATGAAGGCCTGCGCAGGCTGGTATCATAGGTAGCCACTTTCTCTTCGGCGCCGTATCACTTCAGCACCCTTCATACCATTGCCCGGCAGATGAAAGGAATCTAGTCTCGGGGATATGAGCGAAAAACACCACACACGGATCAAGGTATGCGGCATTACCCGGCTGGAGGATGCCCTGACTGCATCACGTCTGGGTGTTGATGCCATCGGTTTTGTGTTCTATCCGAAAAGCCCGCGCTACATCACTCCCGTGCAGGCAACTAAAATTATCCGACAGCTACCTCCTTTCGTCTCCGCCGTTGGTCTTTTTGTCAATCCAACGCAGAGCGAAATTGATGAAGTGCTTCGTCATTGCCCCCTGGGTGTTGTGCAACTTCACGGCGATGAATCCCCTGAGTTCTGCATGGCACAACCACGCAGGGTGATGAAGGCGATTCCCGTCAGCAGCCTGGAAGACCTCAAACGTGCACAAACCTATCCATGTGCGGTATTGCTCGACACCAAAGCCCCGGAGGGGGTTTATGGAGGCACAGGAAAGTCATTCGACTGGTCACTACTGAAAAACTTTGAGCATGAGCATCCACTCATTCTGGCCGGAGGATTGAATGCAAGTAATGTTGAAGCGGCACTTTCAGTTCGCCAATGGTTTGCAGTGGATGTATCCTCGGGCGTTGAAATTTCACCCGGCATCAAAGATAGCGCAAAACTGTGTGAATTTGTTGCCCGTGTGAACAGTTTCTGATCACAGCTCCAAGGAATGATTAAGCAGCATGGATAGCACAATGATCGATTCGATCTACAGCCTCGATATCTCACATCCGCCTGATATCAACGGCCACTTTGGCCGTTTTGGTGGCCGCTTTGCTGCTGAGACGCTGATGGGTCCCTTAAAAGCACTGGAAGAGGCTTTTTATGAAGCATGGAAGGATGAAACGTTTCATCAAAAACGCTTCCATCTGCTGAAAAACTATGTCGGCCGCGCCACTCCGCTCTATCACGCCGAGCACCTCTCGAAAGAGGTGGGAGGTGCTCAGATCTACCTGAAACGTGAAGATCTGACCCATACCGGCGCACACAAGATCAACAACACCATTGGGCAGGGTCTGCTGGCCCAACGCATGGGCAAAAAGCGGGTGATTGCCGAGACCGGTGCCGGTCAGCACGGTGTTGCAACGGCAACGGTGGCGGCCATGTTCGGCATGCAGTGTGATGTCTATATGGGCCGTGAAGATACCGAACGCCAGGCACCCAATGTGTTCCGGATGAAGCTGCTGGGAGCCAATGTTATTCCGGTCGATTCGGGAAGCGCTACTTTAAAAGATGCACTGAATGAGGCGCTACGCGACTGGGTTGCCAGCTGCGAAGATACCTTCTACATCATCGGAACCGTAGCCGGACCGCACCCCTATCCACTGATGGTACGTCAGTTTCATGTTGTGATCGGGCAGGAGGCCAGGGCACAGTGTCTGGCCCAGACAGGAAAGCTTCCTGACGTTGCAGTCGCGTGCGTTGGGGGAGGCTCCAATGCAATGGGGCTGTTGCACCCGTTCAGGGACGATGATGTTCGCCTGGTTGCTGTAGAGGCTGCCGGTCATGGTCTTGAAAGCGGGGAACATGCCGCCTCACTGGCTGCCGGAAGACCGGGTATCCTGCACGGTAACCTCACCTATCTGCTTGAAAATGATGAGGGGCAGATTCAGGGAACTCACAGTATTTCAGCAGGCCTGGACTATCCGGGCGTTGGCCCTGAACTGGCTGCAATGCTGGAGGATGGTCAGCTTGATCTGGATACAGTGACTGACTCCGAAGCACTGGAAGCATTTAAGACACTAACCCGTAGCGAAGGCATCATTCCTGCACTTGAGTCGAGTCATGCACTTGCATCCGGCATCCGTATTGCAGCCGGGATGAATCCCGATCAGACCGTCCTGATCAATCTCTCCGGTCGTGGAGATAAAGATATGAACACCGTGTTTGACCGGCTGCATGATGAGATTGAGGGAAGCAAAGCATGAGCCGTGATCGGATAGCAGAGTGCTTTGCCCGCTGCCGCAATGAGGGTCGCAGTGCTCTGGTTGGATACCTGACTGCAGGTGATCCCGATGTTGCAACCTCTGAAGAGCTGCTTCTGGCACTGGCAGGAAAAGTGGATATTCTCGAGATCGGCATGCCCTTCTCCGACCCGATGGCCGATGGTCCGGTGATACAGGCAGCCAGCGAACGTGCACTGGAGGCAGGCGTTTTAATCCGGGATGTGTTTGCACTGGCAGCAAAGGTTAACAGCACCTGTCCGGACACATGCATTGTGCTGATGGGGTATGCCAATGTTCCTTATGCCCTGGGTTTTGAGAACTTTTCCGAACAGGCTGCCAGGGCCGGTGTTGATGGTGTTCTTATTGTCGACATACCCCCTGAAGAGGGTGCTGTTTGCGACCATGCACTTAGGAAAAACGGATTGCACCGCATCCTGCTGCTCTCGCCTACCTCATCAGATACGCGAATAAAACTTGCATCTGATGCCGCAAGCGGCTTTATTTACTATGTGTCATTAACAGGAATTACCGGCGCCGAGATGGGTGAAGCTGCTGCTATCGAGCAACAGGTAGAGAGAATACGTTCATTTTCCAGCCTTCCGATCTGTGTCGGTTTTGGTGTTAAAACTGCTGAACAGGCTGCAAAGGTTGCGACATTTGCAGATGGCGTGGTTATCGGCAGCCACTTTGTTTCTCAGATTCCACTGCACTGTAATGACCATAACGCAATGGTGACTGCGTTGAAAAAAACCGCATCTGCCATGCGTGATGCCGTTCGGAAGGTGGCTGTATGAGAATCAAGGTACTCGGCTGTTATGGCGGTCAACTCCTCGGATTTCACCTGACATCATTCTTGGTGAATGACTCGATACTGCTTGATGCAGGCTCTCCTACAGAGGCTCTCACCCTGAAAGAACAGGGCAGAGTAAATCATATCTTCCTCTCTCATACACATCTGGATCACATCAAGGACATCGCATTTCTGGCAGACAACCGCTCACTTAAACGATTGGGTGGGGATAGCAGCAAGAACATCATCATTCATAGCCTTCAGGAGAATCTGGATACCCTGAAAGAGCATTTTCTCAACAACCGTATCTGGCCCGATTTTACCTGCCTGCCCAGTAAAAAAGACCCAACTCTCTCTCTGCATGCCATTCTGCCAGAGGAGGCTGTTGAGGTAGATGGCCTGAAAATCACAGCCATTGAAGTGAATCATCCCGTTCCCTGCACCGGCTTCCTGCTGGATCAGGGAGATGCCCAGTTTATCTACTCTGCCGATACCGGCCCGACAGATCGGCTCTGGGAAATCGCCAATGCACAACCCAATCTTAAAGGCATCATTATCGACTGCTCCTTCCCGAACGCTTTCCAGCATATCGCCGACATCAGCGGACACCTGACAGCGAAAGGTATGGCTCAGGAGCTGCGAAAGCTTGATGGATTTGGGGACATTCCGGTCTACCTGTATCATATGAAGCCTGAAACCCTGAATATCATGGCCGCTGAAGTTGATGCTGAGAATATTCCACACCTACGCATGCTGACACAGGTTGACGAACTACTTATTTAAGGAAGCATCTGAGCTTCCGTGCGGGCCATGGATGGACCGCCAAAATCAACTGTGCAATCATTTGATTTTATGAGTAAAGGTAAAACCGTGCTTTTACCTTTACGACCTGAATAAATGCATGGAAGCATTTTTTCAGAAATTGCTTAAGAGACAAAAGAGAGAAAAATCATGAGCTGGCTTACACGTTTAATAGAGAGTCCCAAAAGCATCCTCTCCTCATCTGATAGCTCCAGTACACCGGAGGGGATGTGGCTGAAGTGCCCCGACTGTACTGAAACACTCTATCACAAAGAGTTGATACGCTCGATGATGGTTTGCCCAAAATGTGAGCACCATTTCCGTATTGCAGCAGATAAGCGGGCCTCCTTTCTTTTTGATCCGGAGACCTATGAAGAGCACGACACTGAACTGAAATCAGTAGACTCACTCAACTTTAAAGATAAAAAGCGCTATAAAGACCGTATCAAAGAGGCCAACAAAAAGGCCGGAGATACGGATGCTGTCCGCAACTATCTGGGTGACATCAAAGGACAGATGACTTCTGTCTCCATCTTCGATTTTGCCTATATGGGTGGAAGTATGGGCTCAGTGGTTGGAGAGAAAATTGTGCGCGGCATGGAACGTGCCGTTGATCGCCGCTGCCCATATCTGCTGATTACTGCATCCGGTGGCGCCCGTATGCAGGAGGGTATTCTATCGCTGGTACAGATGGCAAAAACATCCTCTGTTGCCAATCGCCTTAATGAATCCAAGCTTCCATTTATCTGTCTGTTGACTGATCCGACCATGGGCGGTGTGTCGGCGTCTGTTGCATGGCTTGGGGATGTCGTTCTTGCAGAGCCCAAGGCATTGATAGGTTTCGCCGGCCCCCGGGTCATTCAGGAGACAGTGGGTGAAAAACTTCCGCAGGGATTTCAGCGAGCTGAGTTTTTGCTGGAGCATGGGCTGATTGACGATATTGTGGGCCGCAGGGAACTGCCGGAATATCTGAAAATACTTTTCGGACATCTGATGCACCGTGCCTACCGGCAGGCCATCTAACCTCCCCTTAAGCTGGATCTTGGCAAAGAGCCAGTGTGAATCTTCCTGAACATAAGCCCCTTGAAGTAGAGGCGTGGCTTTCCCGGCTGGGTCAGCCATCAGCAGATCGTGATTATAAACCCGGCCACCAGCGCATGCAGGAGCTGCTTGAACCGCTTGCCATCAGGCGGCCGAAGCTTCGCATCCGCATTGCCGGAACCAATGGTAAGGGCTCAACTGCCTTTATGCTCTCCCACGCATTGCAGGCATGCGGTCTAAAAGTCGGGCTTTATACATCTCCACATATCCACCACTTCAATGAGCGCATTCAGATCAATGGCGCTTCCATATCCGATTCATCGCTGCTTTCACTGATTGAGGCCATGATGCCGACTGCTCTGGAGGTTGGGGCCTCCTACTTTGAGATGGCAACAGCCCTTGCCCTCAAACATTTCAGCGATGCAGAGGTTGATGTCGAAATTCTGGAAGCAGGCGTTGGGGCAAGGCTTGATGCCACCACGGCCGTTGAAGCGGATATGGCATTGATTACTCCGATTGGGCTTGATCATCAGGCGTGGCTCGGCGACTCCATCGAATCGGTAGCAGAGGAGAAAGCCTATGTTGCTGAAGGATGTTCAATGGTTCTGAGTGCCGTTCAGTCGGATGTCGTGATGCCGATCCTAAAGCAGCGAGCACCCGGATTGGACATTATCGAACCTGATAAATCGCTATCGCTGTCCATGCCGGGGAATCACCAGCTCCAGAATGCCGCTCTTGCTTTGCATGCGGCGAAACGCCTTATCGAAGAGGGTCTGATTGACGGGTCAATGGATCGTCTGAAACAGGCAATCGAATCGACCGTGGTTCCGGGCAGGCTCCAGAAGGTGCGCTATGATGAGGCAACCATATGGCTTGATGCGGCACACAATCGCCATGCCGTCGAAGCACTGGTGCCGACACTTAAGGAACTGAACCTCGACACCATTATTGTCTTCACGCGCGAGGATCGCAGTCTTGCCGATAGCCTTCCGCTGTTCGCTTCAGTCGCCCGGCGTATCGTCACTGATGCCGACTACCCGAACGTTGCAGAGGCCCTGAATACCGAACTGCAATCGTACCCGAAAGGCAGGGTTCTGATTCTCGGTTCATTTACTACTGTTGCTGCAGCACTGGAATGGCTTGAGAGGGATTATTAGATACGGATAAAAGCGTCCTGCTTTTGTCCTTTAACGCAGGTCGAATTTTGCGAAATCCGCCCTGCTTACGAATCCTATCGGATTCGCCACCCATCCATGGGTGGATTGATGATCACCGGATGAACTCTTGGATTCCCTATCACGTCAAGAAGGATGGACAGAGGAACTGTCTAAACGCCATTCCGCAATGGATGTACCCCAGGGCACCTTCTCTTGCCCTTAGGCAATTCACCTTGTACGGCTTTAGTGAGCGATTGGGAACCGTGTTTTCGATCGCGTTACAAGCCGAGGGCAAGACGCTCCGAGGCGGATACAAACATCAGACGACGAAGCCTTTAACACCACGGCGCATACCAACAGAACCGGTTCGGGTAACCTCAATAATCCCGAACGGCTCAAGCACCTTGATGAAGGCATCCAGCTTCTCGGCAGCGCCTGTCAACTCCATGCTCAGATAATTGATATCCACACTATCCACAATTTTGGCCCGGGCTTCATCGGCCACCTTCACCAGTTCGGCACGATTATCCGGATTGGATGCCACTTTAACCAGCAGCATTTCCCGCTCCAGATGAACCAGGTGTGAAATATCCTCAACCTTGATCACCGGAATCAGTTTATTGAGCTGCTTCTTGATCTGCTCGATAATGTGCTCATCACCACGGGTTACCAGCGTCATCCGGCTCACGGTTTTATCCAGTGTCGGAGCCACATTCAGGCTTTCAATATTATAGCCCCGTGCCGAAAACAGCCCTGCAATCCGGGTCAATACACCGAACTCATTTTCAACCAGAATGGTAATGGTATGTCTCACAACAAACCTCCCGAAGCTTTAGCCATCAGGATTTTCGTGCAGGAACAAGGCGCGCCCGCTTTGAGAAGCGGAGCGTACGCGACAGGTACGTGAGCATCGCCGAAGCGGTCGCAACGCAGTGGTTGTGCGAAAAGACGATGGCTGCTCATGAGAGAACCATCTCGTTCAGGGCTGCACCCGCAGGAACCATTGGAAAGACATTATCCTCTTTGGATATCGCCACATCGACAATGACGAAGCGGTCATTAATATTCAGTGCCCTGTCCAGAGCCGCATCAAGCTCATCCACCCTGTCGACACGAATGCCAACACCACCGTAAGCCTCTGCCAGCTTCACGAAATCGGGCAGGGAGTCAAAATAGGATTGCGAGTAGCGGGATTCGTAGAACATCTCCTGCCACTGCCGAACCATACCCATATAGCCATTATTCAGAATCACAACGATGACCGGCAGGTTGTACTGAAAGGCGGTTGAAAACTCCTGGCTGCACATCTGGATCGATGAGTCGCCACTGAAGATCACAACCTTCTCATCCGGCATGGCAACCTGCGCACCGATACCTGCCGGGAGGCCATAGCCCATGGTGCCCAGACCGCCACTGGTCAGCCAGCGATGGGGCCTGTTGAAGCCATAGTGCTGCGCAGCCCACATCTGATGCTGGCCTACATCTGTAGCAACAATAGCGTCACCTTTTGTCTTTTCATGCACGGCGCGAATGACGGTCTGGGGCCTGATCGGCCCGTCTCCCGGCTGTTCAAAGCCAAGCGAGTCCTTCTCCCGCCACTCGTTGATCTGCTCCCACCAGAGCTTTAACGCTTCGGCATCAGGCGAACCGTCACGACGGGCAATCTCCTCAAGCAGCTGTTTAAGTACTATGCCCACATCACCCACAATCGGCAGATGTGCATGGATATTTTTTGAGATGGATGAAGGGTCAACATCAATGTGGATCACCTGCGCATCCGGTGCAAAGGCATCAAGCCTGCCGGTTACACGATCATCAAAGCGTGCACCTACAGCAATCAGCAGATCACAGTGGGAGACCGCCATGTTTGCCTCATAGGTGCCGTGCATACCCAGCATGCCGACAAAGTGTCCATCATCGTGCGGGATACCGCCCAGCCCCATCAGGGTGTTGGTCACCGGCGCATTCAGTGCGTGGGAGAGCTCCCTTAACAGAGATGCGCTGCCGACAGAGTTCATAATGCCGCCACCTGTATAAAGTACAGGGCGTCTGGCGGCGAGCATCGATCTGACCGCCTTTTTAATCTGTCCCGGATGACCATGGGTAACTGGCTGATAGGAGCGCATGTTCACCGTTTCAGGCCAGACAAACTCACACTCTTCACCACTGATATCCTTTGGAATATCGACCAGTACCGGGCCGGGCCGTCCGGTTGTTGCGATATGGAATGCCTGACGGATGATCAGGGCCAGATCCTCAACACGCTTTACCAGAAAGTTGTGCTTGGTTGCAGAACGGGTAATGCCGACAACATCGGCTTCCTGAAAAGCATCGTTGCCAATCAGGTTGGATGGAACCTGTCCGGAGAAACAGACCGTAGGAATAGAGTCTGCCAATGAGTCGGCAAGGCCGGTAACGGCATTGGTTGCACCCGGGCCGGAGGTTACCAGTGCAACACCGCACTTACCGGAAACACGGGCATAGCCATTGGCTGCATGCAGCGCAGCCTGCTCATGCCGAACCAGATAATGGTTGATATGACTCTGATTGAAAATTGCATCATAGATATGAAGCACAGCACCACCGGGATAACCAAAAATGGTGTCCACATTCTCACGCTTCAGACATTCAACAAGTATTTCGGCGCCGGTCATTTTCATTTATTGATGCACCCGCCTCTGTTATTTAAGCACCGGAACGATAGGTTCGGTATACATATGTGTCAAGAATCAGGCGGCAAAAAAACGTTTAAAATAAAGGCTTCATAAGCTGTTTTGGCAGGACATCAGAACAGCATCCTCACGTGCCCCGTTCTTATTTTCAGCAACATAGTAAGCCTTACGATAACCTGATCGGGCAAACCCCAGTTTGGCATAGAGAGCCTGTGCAGCCACATTGGAAACACGAACTTCCAGTAAAAATATTCTGCCGGGGTTAGCATTGAGAAGCATCCGGCTCAGCTGCCCGGCAATACCCCTTCTTTGATGTGAAGGGGCAACAGCAATCTGCATGATATGAACTTCATCAAGAACACTCCGGCTCAGCAGGTAGCCGGCCAGCAGATCCCTGTCCATACAGAGGAGCAGTTCATAATCCTTTTTCAATGCAGCCTTCAGTCCGTCATTTGACCAGCTTTCGGGAAACACTTCGCAATTGAGCTTATAGACCGCAGTGAGATCATCTTCACAGCCTTGCCTGAAAATCAGACTCAAACTATTTCAACTCTCTTCTGGAGCCTCAACCTGCTCCTTCCAGTTACACGCTTCACTCGCACAGACATGTTCGGTGCCACGGCGTTTGGTACTCTTCTCTGTCACAAAGGGAGCCCCGCATTGAGGGCATGGCCTGTTAATCGGCATGTTCCAGAGTGCTTTTTTACACTTCGGATACTGCGAGCACGAATAGAAAATCTTACCACGTCGGGACTTCTTCTCCAGGAATGTTCCCTTGCCGCAATCGGGGCAGGGAATGCCGGTATCCTTAGGCTTCTCCAGCGGCTGAATGTTTTTGCACTCAGGGTAGGCCGAACAGCCGAGGAACTTGCCATAGCGACCATGCTTGATCGCCATCGGCTCACCGCATTTATCACACTTCTCATCAGAGAGCTCAGGCTCGGGCTGCTCAGCATCGCCATTCAAAGGCTTGGCAACTTTGCATTCGGGATACCCGGTACAGGCGAGGAACTTCCCATATTTACCAAGCTTGATAACCATCGGCTTGCCGCATTCAGGGCACGTCTGATCCGTCGGTTCCACAGGGCGCTCAGCATCAGCCGCAATATCCACATCGGCCTTGAACGGCCCCCAGAACTCACGCAGCACCGGCTTCCACTCAACTTCACCACGTGCAACGGCATCGAGCTTATCCTCTACCGAGGCTGTAAAATTCATGTCCATAATTTTACTGAAAGAGCTTACAAGGAAATTACTGACCCACTCTCCGACATCGGTAGGCACAAACCGTTTTTTATCCATTTCAGCATATTTTCGTTCACGCAGAACATTGAGAATAGAGGCGTAGGTGGAGGGTCGTCCAATACCATGGCTCTCAAGCTCTTTAACCAGTGAAGCCTCAGTAAAGCGTGGCTTGGGCTCGGTAAAGTGTTGCTTTGCCTCAGCCTGTTCAACCCTGACGGCATCACCCGCATTAAGTGGCGGCAACAGGTGATCGCTGTCATCTTTGGCAGGTTCATCGCTGCCTTCGATATAGAGCTTTCTGAAGCCCGGAAAGGCCAGCACTGAGCCTGTAGCCCGCAGCGTGTACTCTTTCGACTCAATATCAGCACTCACCTGGTCCAGAACGGCCGGCGTCATCTGAGAGGCAAGCGCGCGCTTCCAGATCAGTGTGTAGAGCTTCCACTGATCCGGATCCAGAGATGATTTCATTGATTCAGGTGTGCGTGAAACGGCCGTTGGGCGGATCGCCTCATGTGCCTCCTGTGCATTTTTACTTTTGGTTTTAAAGACTCTCGGTTTGGCCGGAAGATAATCAGCACCGAAATGCCTGCCAATATGGTCACGAATGTCATCAAGGGCTTCCGCAGCCAGTGAAACCGAATCCGTACGCATATAGGTGATCAGGCCAACCGGCTCGCCATCAACGTCAATACCTTCGTATAGACGCTGGGCAACCTGCATCGCCTTGCGTGCAGTAAAGCCAAGCTTTCTGGATGCCTCCATCTGCAGCGTGGAAGTGATAAACGGTGCTGCCGGCTGCTGTTTGGCCTGTTTTTTGCGAACATCCGTGACTTCAAACGATGCTGTTTCAACCTTTTTGGCAATGCTTTTGGCATTAACACCGTTGGTAATGGCAAATTTATCCAGCTTCTCAGATGCTATTGCATGCAGTTGCGCATCAAATTTTCCTGCTTTCACTGAACAGGCTGTCTCAATGGTCCAGTACTCTTTTGGCTTAAAATTACGAATAAGCTGTTCCCGGTCACAGATCAGCCGCAGCGCAACAGACTGTACACGCCCGGCCGACAATCCACTGCGGACCTTACGCCACAGCAGTGGTGAGAGGGTAAAGCCAACCAGGTAATCGAGAGCACTTCTTGCCTGCTGGGCATCCACCAGCTGCATGTTGATCTCCAGCGGATTATCCATGGCATCAGCAATCGCTTTTTTTGTGATTTCGTTAAAAACAATCCGCTTTACCGATTTCCCTTCCAGGGCGCCACGGCTTTTCAGTTCATCGGCTACGTGCCAGGCAATGGCCTCCCCTTCACGATCCAGATCGCTTGCAAGAATAAGCTCATCGGCCTTTTTCATCGCTTTTTCAATGGCAGCGATTCGCTTCTCTTTATCATCGATTACAATATATTTAAGTGCAAAATCATGCTCTGTATCGACTGACCCATCCCGCTTCGGAAAGGCCCGAACATGTCCGTAGGAAGCCAGTACCTTGTAGCCTTTGCCAAGATATTTTTCGATGGTTTTTGACTTGGCGGGGGACTCCACCACAACAACTGCACTCATCAGTTTCTGCCTCCAAGAGTATACCGGCTACCGGGCAATCGTTCGATCACGCCCTGCAGTTCGAGCGCGAGCAAGCTTGGCGAAAGTTGAGGTACGGTCAAGCCGCAAACCTCCGAGAGGGCATCCAGATGCATGATCTCCTGCTTTAGAGCATGCATAATTTTTGCCTCGTCTTCATTCGCGGGAGAGTAGGAAGTGCATAAGCCTGTTCGCTCCTGCACCCATCCAAGATGTTGCAACAGCTCCCCGGCAGAGCTTACCAGAGTTGCACCCTCCCGAATCAGGCGATGGCAGCCGCTGTGCGCATCGTTGAGCACGGATCCCGGCACGGCAAACACCTCCCGGCCATAGCCTGCGGCCTGTCCGGCCGTAATCATAGAACCCGATCGCAGTGTTGCTTCAACAACGAGTGTGGCCTGAGATAGCCCTGCAATAATACGATTTCGCTGCGGGAACTGTTCAGGGCGTGCCTCTACATCCGGTAGATACTGGCTGACTACACAGCCATCTACGGCGATTGCCTCGATCTGTCTCTTTTGTGGCTCACCTGTAGCAGCTCCAAGCCCGGATCCCAGTACGGCAACCGTGCCAGCACCACCTTCCAGAGCTCCGCCATGTGCAGCAGAATCAATACCGTAGGCCATGCCGCTGACAACGGTTACACCCCTTTCGGAGACGTGCTGGCTCCAGCGCCGTGCAATAACACGACCCTCTTTGCTTGCCTTGCGTGCACCCACAACAGAGAGCATATATGGGTTGTTCAGTACAGATACATCACCCTTCGCAAAGAGGATAAGCGGCGCATCATCACATGCCAGTAACCGCTGGGGATAGAGCTCATCCTCCGAACACAGAAGGTGAATGCCGGAATTTTCACAAGTCCGGACAACTGCTTCGACAGCTTGCTGGTCTACATTTTGAAGCGCTTTGGCCAGCCTGGAGCTGACTTCGGCACACTGCTCCAGTTCGGCAGAGGGGGTTTGCCAGAGCGTCTCGACCGATCCAAAGGCCAAAATAAGCTGACGCCCGACACGTGGCCCGACACCTCGTGCCAGCATCAGGCGCAGACAGGCTACAGCAGCATCAGAGCATGGCACCTGAAGACAGGGATAATACTAGCGCTCGGCCCCGTTGCGTACTGTATCCCCAATATGAATTGATGCAGTTGATTCAACCACCAGAGCCAGCGAGAGACCGGTCTGGGGCACCAGAACCAGCAGTTCGCCAATCCTCTCCTCGGGAAGAAGTGTGTCTTTACCGCTCACCTGGTCTTTGACCATACGGCCACTCCGATGAACGGAGAGTACAGCCCCCGACTTCAGCCCGGCATTGGCACCAACATTGATAGCAATGACCTGATTTGCACCGGCTTCTATAGCGCCATCCCGAATCATGAGGACCTTGCCGGTAATGTTTCCGGGCGGATAGCTCGGGGTAATCCGGGGGTCGATCTGCCTGGCCGGCTTCAACCGGTCTCCACGCGATAACTCCTCAAATGTCCGTACTACCACGCCACGATAAGTACCATTCGATTCAGATTGAATTTCAATCTGACCAAGATGCGTCACCACCTTGCCAAGTTCCTTGCCGCTATCAGGGTCTGTGAGAGAATCATCCGTCGTCCGGAATACATCGAACCGGTCGCCGGCACTGGCACTCTGATTCATCTTCAGATAGAGCATATCACTGGTACCGAAGTTTAGTCGGTCGTCTTCTGCATCAAGAATGTAACCTACACCCTCATAGGCCTCCGGCTGGAGAAAATCCTGTCTGGCCAAAGCACCCAGAAACCTGCTGGTATCTATCGGCTTCTCAAGTTTTTCAACCGGTTTGTTGATGATTGTGGGTTGAGGACGAACCCTGGTCAGCCCTCCACTTTTCTTCTCTTGTGCTTTGAACCAGATCTCATTGCCCGGATAAATCAGGTCGGGATTGGTGATATAGAGATTTCTCTCCCATATCTTCAGCCATTTGAGGGGATCCTTAAAAAAGTAGTTAGCAATATCCCACAGGGTGTCACCCTTTTTTACGATATAGGGCTGAGGCAGATCAGGCTTGATATCTGCTTCACTTACTTCCTGAGGAACCGCCAGCGAGTCGGCCGTAACCTGAAACGGCAGCATGCATACGAACATAAAGCATACAATTGCAAGATAGTGTTGAAGTTTCATATGAGCTCCCGATCCTAACTATCGAATTTAACAAAGCTTGGCATATCCTGAGCAAGCTCGCAACAATGCCTGTATCTAGGAAGTGCCGGTTTTGGGCTCAATCCCTGCCCAAAGACGACCAATATTGCTGTAATGCCGTGCAATCATCAGACTGCCTAACACAAGGCAAACGACAACAGCCTCAATTGAAGCTCCCAGCGGCCAGGCAAGCAGCGGTAGTGTAATCCCCGCAATGATTGAGGCCAGTGAGACATAACGGGTTAACCGGAAGACAATCAACCAGACAGCAAATGATCCAACAGCCACCCATGGCATCCACGGGATTACCACGCCAAACATGGTTGCCACACCCTTTCCTCCCTTAAACCTGAGATAGAGAGGAAAAATGTGCCCTATAAAAGCCGCCAGAGCCACAATGGCAACAAGTAGCTGCCCTGAATCGGACATGATGGCGGCGGCAACCGGAATGGTCCCTTTTAGTATATCTGCCAGTAACGTAAGCAGGCCGACCCTCCTGCCCC